>DAHUYF010000007.1 GCA_027315365.1 Rhodospirillales bacterium
TGGCGCGGATGAAAGAAGCGGGCTGCGATGCCGCCGTCCTGGGCTGCACCGAGATTCCGCTGATCATGAGCGATGCCAATTCTCCGCTGCCGACGCTCGACTCCACACACCTGCTGGCACGAGCGGCGCTATGCCGTGCAATCGAGCCGCAGGGCTTACGATCGTGAGGTCGGAGATACGCACGTCGTCGTGGGCATGCCGCAAGCTGCCCCCTCTCCGCGCCGCCTGCCGAGGCTGCAAGCCCGTGGCAACGGAACAGGTCGCCGCTCTTTATCTTGCAAAAAGATGCTAAATACATCATATTGAGACGATGAAAAGAACCCTCAAAGCCCTGACGCTTCGTCTCGACGGCACGAGCTTCCACCGGCTGGCGGCTGTCGCGAGGGCAGAAAATCGCACGCCGACGAATTATGTGGAGACCCTTGTCCTGCGCGACCTTGAAGCCAAGGATGAAGCCAATCGAGCCATCACCGTCTATGCCCCGCCCGAGGCTGCCGCTCTTGTCCCGGGCGAACTCGAGCGCAGCGTGGGAGAAACCGACGAGCGTTATGCGCATCGCAAGAAGCTCTTCGACGAGCTGATGTCGATAGCGGACGAGGATTGACGGCGCCTTGTCGTGATCGCGGAAGGGGCCTTCCTCAAGGCGCTGTTCCCCACCAGCGAGCAGCCCCGTCGCCCGGGGACGCTCCACATTTGCTACTGCCTTGCGCTGGCGCGTCCGATCGCGATCGTGGCCTACAGCACGTCCCAGCCATGGCCCTCGGGGGTTCCACTTCCGCTTGGCGTTCGGATATTCGGAGCCTCCGAAGCGGCGCGTCTCAACCAGCGCCCTTTTGTCCTCCATCTCAACCGCCTCGCAAAGCTTCCGCTGACATCGGCGTGGTTCCCGGAGCTGGGTAAACCCGCGCAAGGCGTCGTCGCCGTTGCGCCGGGCGCGCTGCAAGATCAACTCCTGACGACAATGGCGGAACTGCTGCAACGGCGCCGGGAGCTTGTCCAAACGCTCGGGCCCTGAACCGGGCGCGGCGATCGCATTCCATCGAATAAAATCCGCAACAGAAATCGCGCGGCGCCCGCGTCGAGATGCGACGGATGTCGAGCGGCTATCGCATCATCCGGTTTCGGAACGACGGGGCGCTTGATGACCTCGACGACGTGCTGGAAACCATCCACCGTGCGCGCGAAGCACCCCCACCTCACCCGGCCTCTCCGCCCGCAGGGGCGAAGAGGAGAAGGTTCGCGATCGAAAGCCGCCGATCGAGCAGCGCGGGACTCACCGGCATCAGGCGCGGGCCTTCGGTCCACAGCAGGGCGCAGCGCACGGCGCGGCCGGGATATATGGCGGCGATGGCGGCGCGGTAGGCGGCAAGCTGGTCGAGATAGGCTGCCGGCACATCGGCCTCGTCGCGCGGCGGCGGGCGCAAGGTCTTGTAGTCGACGATCATCACCGCGTCGTCGGTCACCACCAGCCGGTCGATCTGG
>DAHUYF010000011.1 GCA_027315365.1 Rhodospirillales bacterium
TCCGGGTATTGCGAGCTGAATTTGGACATGCTGCCGGCGGGGGAAATGTCGGCCACGACGATGTAGATGTCCGGGTTTTGCGTCGCCTCCTGATAGAGCGCCTCTGAGAAGGTGTTCCTCACGATGCCGCCTCCAGCTCCCGAACCGCCCGCTGATACTCGTCCTTGTTGGGCGAGCGGTAATGCCAGATCGGAACGTTCTCCATGTAGCTCACGCCCTTACCCTTGGTGGTCTTGGCCACCACCATCAGCGGCTTGCCGCCCGTCCGACCGGCCACGGCGTCGAAAATCGCCCGCGAGTCGTGCCCCTCGACCTCCACCGCTTCCCAACCGAAAGCGCGGAATTTCTCCGCCACCGGATAGAAGCTCGGATGTGTCTCGGAGGTTCGCCCGAGACTCTGGAAGTCATTGTTGTCCATGAACGCGACGATGTTGTCGAGACGGAGGGAGGAGGCCATCATCGTGGCTTCCCAGGTCGAGCCCTCCTGAACCTCCCCGTCGCTCAGGACGGTGTAGATCATGCCGCCCGTTCTGCGCCCCCGCTCGGCCAGCGCCATGCCGCATGCCATGGAAAGCCCGTGTCCGAGCGAGCCGGTGGCGGCGGCGATGCCGGGATTGCCGTAGTCGGGATGAACGCCCAGCCGTCCCCCGGGCGTGCAATAAGCGTCGAGTTCGGCCCGGCCGAGGATTCCGAGATCCTCGAGGATCACGTATTGGATCATGCAGCCGTGACCTTTCGACATGAGAAAGGTATCCGGCGACGAGCCGTCGGGGTTGCGGCGCATCAGGCCGAAATAGATGCCGTCGACGATCTCGGTGCAGGAGTATGCGGAGCCGATATGCAGAGCGGATACTTGCTGGGAGATGTCGAGAATACGCCGCCGGAAGCGGCGGCAGCGCTCGCGAGCGGCGCCGACATCGAAACTGTTGCTGCGTGTGGCCATGACGTCCGTCCCGCTCATTCGATGATGGTCCAGTAATAATCGCCGGTATATCCCGCGACGGCGAAGGTCTCGACCCAGCCCGCGGGATAATCGTGGTATTTCGCGGTCAGCACCCAATCGACAAATACGGCGCGCTGCTCGGCGGTTCGATAGGAATCGACCTGGACGAAGCCTCGACCCGGCGCAAGGCGCTCCATCTCGCGCAGCGCCCGGATGCAGTCCTCGCGTTCGAGGTTGTGGATCGTGTTGAGGGAGATCACCGCCTGAAAGCTGCCGTCCGGGAAAGGGAGGTCGGTCGCGTTGCCGAGGTGAAGACGTCCGACGACTTCGGGCTCGCAATGCATCAGCGCATAACGCGAAACGTCGACCCCGAAGGCCTCGAGGCCCGGGCAGGCCAGCATCAGGTCCTTGACGAGGAAGCCCTTGGCACAACCGACGTCCAGCACGCGGTCGCCGGGCTTTAGCCCGAAATGCGCGATCATGTCCCGTGCGACCGGCAGCCAGCGGCCATCATAGCGATAGCCGCCATACCCGTACTCGCGCGGGCCGTCGAAATACATCTGGCCGTATTCGCGCGAGATGCGAACGTGCTCGTCGGTCTTGGCTGTCGCCCGGGCGTTGAGATTGCGTTTGCCTTTGGGCAGCTTGGCAAGCAGGTTCACCTCGCCCATCAATTTCCCCCCATCGTCTCGCGATGAACCAGCGCAATCCCGTCGGCGATGTCCGTGTAGCGGAAGCCGGGAAAGGCTTTCAAGCAGTCCGTGATGTCGAAATGCCGATGGGTAAGATGCGGCCCCGGCCCCGGCCGCGGCACGCTCAGCACCTGCGCCGGCGGCGAGAACCGGGCCGCGACCAATCGGGCCACGTCGTGAAAGGATACCGACCTGCCGGTAACCGCGTTGAGGGCGCCGATGCTGCGGTGCTGCAGCATAAGGACGGTCAGCCGTGCGACGTCATCGACGAGCACGTGGTCTCGCCTTTCCTCGCCATCGCCGAAAATTGTGATGGCCTCGCCCTTGGCCGCCTGGCGGCGAAAGCGGTTAGGCCCGTAACCATTGTGCGGGTCCGCCGCGCCGTAGATGAGCGTCGGGCGCAGCATCGCCGCGGGCGCCGCGCTGGCGGCCCGGAGCATCAGTTCGCGCGCCGCATGCATCATGCCGTGGAGGGTCGACGGCGCCGCCGGAGACCGCTCGGTCACGGGATTGGCGTCGTCGGCATAGACCGCATCGGAACTCACGTAGAGCAGATGCGCCGGCGGCACTTCGCTCAGGGCCTCACAGACCGCTTCCGCCATCCGCAGATTCTGCATGAGCATGGCGCCGGTCTTCGCCGGCGCGATCGCCGAGATGAAAACCACGCTGTCCGTCGGCTGCAACCGGGCGCGGAGCTTGCCCGGCGCTCCGGGCGCGAGGAGGTCGATATCGCGGCGCGTGAGCGGCAAGGTCGCAATATCCGAGATCGCGAGTTGCCGGACAATGGCGCCGCCGACGAACCCGCCGGCACCGATGATTACCACCCGGCTGGGAGCGGCGGCCGATCGGTTCAGATGCTCAAGCACCGCTCGGGCCTCCCGTGCGCGAGGGCGGCACGCCCAGCGTGTGATGGTCGAGACCGGCTTCGGCGGCGGCGTGGCCCGGTATCACACCGTAGGGATCGATCAGGATGCGGCCTGCCATACGGCGCGCCAGCGCCGAGGGCGCAAGCAGCCGGAATTCCGGCCACGGCGTCATGATCACCAGGGCGTCAGCCCCGTCCGCAGCGTCGAGCGCCGATGACGCCGCATAGGCCGCCGGGTGCCGGGCCGCCGTCGCGGGCACCACGGGGTCGTAGAGCCGCAGCGGCCAGGCGCCGAGATGCTCGATCAGGGCGAGCGACGGCGAATTCTTGGTCGAATGGGTGTTTTCCTTGTAGGCGAGCCCGAGGATACCGAGCGTCGCCCGTGGCTCTCCGGCAAAGACATAGCGATGGAGGGCGCGCAGCACCCAGTCCCGCCGGTGGCGGCTGTTGTGGAGGAAGGCGCCGATCACCGCCGCGTCGGCGCCGGTCTCCCAGGAGAGGTTCATCACCGTCGCCAGGTCGCGCTCGAGATTGCCGCCAGCCAGACCCAATCCGGGGGCAAGATAGGCGAAGGTGCCGATGCGCCGGTCGAGCTTCAGCGCCGGGACGATCTCGCTCCAGTCCGCGCCGAGGCGCTCGCACAGCTCGGCCATGGTGTTGGCGATGCTAACGGACGCGACGAGGCACATGTTGATCGAGATCTTGGCGAGCTCGGCGCTTTCCAGCCGCATCGGCAGGATCGGGCAGCCGAAGCTCTCCAGGAAGCGCGCCAAGGCGGCCGGCAGCGGGCGGGCGGGATCGGCGCAGCCGACGATGAAGCGTTCCGGCTTCGTCGCGCGCTCGACGGCTCGGCCGAAGATCAGGGTCTCGACCTGATAGTAGAGATGGCGGCCGGGCCTGAGGCGCGCGCGGGTGAAGCCGGGGGGAACCTGGCTCAGGATCACCAGCACGGCGTCGTCGCGCACGATGCCGTCGACCGCGGCGAGAAGC
>DAHUYF010000048.1 GCA_027315365.1 Rhodospirillales bacterium
CCGACGAAGCACAGGATCGGGCTCTTGCCGCCGGGCTTCAGCTTCTGCACCGCGAGGTATTCGAGGATGCGCCGCTTCACCTTGGCGAGACCGAAATGGTCCTCGTCGAGCACGCGGCGGGCCTCGGCGATGTCGATTGTCCGCTCGGTGGTCACCGACCACGGCAGGTCGATCAGCCAGTCGAGATAGGTGCGCGCCATGCCGTATTCGGCCGCACCCTCCGGCATGCGCTCGAGCCGCGCCAGTTCCTTCTTGGCCTGGCTTTCCACCTCTGGCGGCATCTTCGCCTCGGCGATGCGCTTCTTGAGCTCGGCGAGTTCGTCGCTCTTCGCGTCTTCTTCGCCCAGTTCCTTCTGGATTGTCTTGAGCTGCTCGCGCAGCAGGAACTCGCGCTGGCGGCCTTCCATCGTCTCCTTGGTCTGCTGGCTGATCTGGCGCGACAGCCGCAGGACCTCGATGCGATGGCCGAGCAGGTCCGAGACGCGTTTCATGCGCAGAGGCACGTCGATGGTCTCGAGCACGGCCTGCTTCTCCGCCGGCTCGAGGTCCATCACGTTGGCGATGAGATCGGCAAGCTGGCCGCCGCCATTGATGCCCTGGATGGCGGCGCCGATCTCCGGCGGCGCCTGCGGCAGCAGCTCCAGCGCCTCGTGGGCCTGGCGCTTGAGATGCAGCAGCCGCGCCTCGAGCTCCGCCGTTCGCACCTCGCTCTCGCCGATCTGCTCGATCCGCGCCACCAGGAAGGGAAAGCCCGGCAGATAGTCGAGGACGCGAAAGCGGTGCTGACCCTGGCAGACCAGGTGATGCGAGCCGTCCGGCGCGGTGAGATAGCGCAGCACGCCCGCCATCGTGCCGAGCTGATGGAGATCGGCGCCGGCGGGATCCTCGATCGCGGGATCGCGCTGCAGCAGCAGCCCCACCGGCAGCTCGCGCTGCACCGCCGCCTGAGCCGCCGCAACCGAGCGCGCCCGGCCGACGGTGATCGGCATGACCGAGCCAGGGAACAGCACCGCGCCGCGTACCGGAATGATCACCAGCGCGTCGGGCGGCAGCGGCGGCGGTTCCGCCGGTTGCGGGTTGGGAGAAACCGTGTCGTTCGTTGCCATTTTTTCCTACCGGAGCGAGCGCAGGACCAGCGTCAGGCAGCCATCGGCGAGTTCGCGCTTCAGCAGCTCGAAACGCCCCGCCGGCAGCGCGATGCGCCGCTCGAAGCGGCCTTGCGGCAATTCCAGGCGGTGAATGGCGGAGGCGCGTCGCAGCGCCGGCGCCGGGCGCTCGCCGCTGATGACCAGCACGCCGCTCTCGACCATCACTTCGAGCCGCGACGCGTCGATGCCGGGCAGGGCGGCGATGATCCAGAGTTCGGGGCCGTTCTCGAAGATGTCGACCGGCGGTTCCCAGACCGGGCGCGGTCCCGCCGCGCCCAGCCGGAAGAACTGCCGGTGCAGCCGCTCGGCCCGCGCCAGCGTCTCGCAGGCTTCCGCCCACATCCAGGCATCGAGATCCCGCGCCGTCATTGCCCCCGCCCCTATGGAAGCTTGCGCGCCGGACGCGCCGCGCCGGCACTATCGTGGAAATGGGGATAGGTCGGGCGGTTTCAAGCGTCGCCGGCCGCGAGTGCCGCCGCGGCGCGACGCACCGCCGCCGCGCGCTCGCGCAGCATCGGCTCGGCGAGCCGTCGCACCCGGGTCAGCACGCCCGGCGCGGCAGCCTCGGGCGAGCCGGAGTCGAAGGGCGGCCGCGGGTCGTACTCGACCAGAAGCTGGATGGCTTCCGCCGTCTCGCGGCCGCAGATCTCGTCGACCACGGCGAGGGCGAAGTCGATGCCGGCGGTGACGCCGCCGCCGGTGACGATCTTGCCGTCGACGACGACGCGCTGCGCCACCGGCTCAGCGCCGAATTCACGGAGCAGGTCGCGCGACATCCAATGGCAGGCGGCGCGCCGGCCGCGCAGCAGCCCGGCGGCGCCCAGCGCCAGCGAGCCGGTGCAGACCGACGTGACGTAGCGCGCCCCCGCGGCCATGCGGCGCAGGAATGCCAGCATCGCGGCATCGCCCAGCACCTCGTTCACCCCGGCGCCGCCGGGCACGCAGAGGAGGTCCAGCGCCGGGCAGCTATCGAGCGTCGTCGTCGGCTGCAGGCGAAGGCCGCGCTCGGCGGTCACGGTCTCGAGCGTCCGCGCCGCGAGGTGCATCTCCGCCCCCGGCATGCGCGACAGGACCTCGTAGGGTCCGGTGAAATCGAGCTGGGTCAGGCGCGGAAACAACAGGAACCCGATGCGGAACCCGGCGTCGGTCATGGGCAGCTTCTCCTTGGCGTGCAGCTTGCCCGCGACAGGGCCTGGCGGAAATGACATAATTCCCTCTTTTCCTGCCAGGAGGCCCAGCCATGCGCCGGATCGTCTTCGTCGCCTTCGAGGCGGTGCAACTCCTCGACATCGCCGGCCCGCTGCAGGTCTTCGCCAGCGCGCGGGAGATCGCGCTTCGGCGCGGCCTGCCGGACCCCTATGCGCTCGCGATCGGCTCGCCCGGCGGCGGTACTGCCATCACCTCGTCGGGTGTCGCGCTGCTGACCGAGCCGCTGGCCGCGCTCGGCCGGAAGCCGCTGGACACGCTCATCGCAGCCGGCGGGCCGGGATCGCGCCGGGCGCAGCACGATCCCTGCCTTGTCCGCTGGATCAGGCGCCAGGCGGAGCGGGCGCGGCGCGTCTGTTCCGTCTGCACCGGCGCCTTCCTGCTCGCAGCGGCGGGCCTGCTCGACGGCAGGCGCGTCACCACCCATTGGCAGGCGGCCGACGAGCTGCGCCGGGGCTATCCCAGGGCGACGGTCGATCCCGATCCGATCTTCCTGCGCGACGGCAAGGTCTGGACCTCGGCCGGGGTCAGCGCCGGCATCGACCTGGCGCTAGCGCTGGTCGAGGAGGATCTCGGCCGCGGCCTGGCGCTCGCGGTCGCCCGCCATTTGGTCGTTTTCCTCAAGCGCCCGGGCGGCCAGTCGCAGTTCAGCGCCGTCCTGCGCAGCCAGACGGCCGATGACGGCCGCTTCGCCGCGCTGCACGATTGGCTGACGCAGCACCTGGGCGGGGACCTCCGCGTCGAGGCGCTGGCGGCGCGCCTCGGCATGAGCCCGCGCAATTTCGCCCGCCTCTACCGCGAGCGTACCGGCACGACCCCGGCCAAGGCGGTGGAACGGCTGCGCCTCGAAGCGGCGCGGCGCGCCCTCGAGGAGGGGTCGGCGCCGATCGCGAGCGTCGCGCGCGCCTGCGGTTTCGGCGACGAGGAGCGTATGCGGCGCGCCTTCCTGCGCCTTCTCGGGGTGCCGCCCCGGCATTACCGCCAGCGCTTCTCGCGCGCCGAGCCGGATGCGGCGTGACGCCGGTTTGACCCCGGACGGGGCGGTCATTACCATCTCGTCAACGCGACGGCCCGCGCGCGGCGCCGGAACAATCACGAGGGAACGCCGGCCGTGTCCGACATCTTCCGCTTCGATCCGCTGACGCTGCCGCCGGAATGCGACGCGCTGCGCGGCGAGGTGCGCGGCTTCATCGCCGAGGAGCGGGCCTCCGGCCGCTGGCGCGGCGAGAGCGATTTCGCCTCGAGCCATTCGCCGGATTTCAGCGGGCGCCTCGGCGCGCGCGGCTGGATCGGCATGACCTGGCCGAAGAAGTATGGCGGACGGGAGCGCAGCTTCCTCGAGCGCTATGTCGTCACCGAGGAGCTGCTGGCGGCCGGGGCGCCGGTGGGCGCGCATTGGGTCGCCGACCGCCAGAGCGGGCCGCTCATCCTGCGCTTCGGCAATGACAGCCAGCGCCAGGACATCCTGCCGCGCATCACCCGCGGCGAATGCTTCTTCTGCATCGGCATGAGCGAGCCTGACAGCGGCTCGGATCTCGCCTCGATCCGCACCAAGGCGGTGCCGGTCGAAGGCGGCTGGGAGTTGAATGGCCGCAAGATATGGACATCGAATGCGCATAAGGCGCATTTCATGATCTGCCTTTGCCGCACCGAGTCGGTCGATGCCGGCGACCGGCACAAGGGCCTGTCGCAGCTCATCGTCGACCTCAAGTCGCCGGGCATCTCGATCCGGCCGATCAAGAATCTCGCCGGCGCCGAGCATTTCAACGAGGTGCTGTTCGAGAGCGTGTTCGTCCCCGGCGACCGCATGATCGGCCAGCCGGGCGACGGCTGGAAGCAGGTGACGAGCGAGCTGGGATACGAGCGCAGCGGGCCCGAGCGTTTTCTCAGCAGCTTCCGCTTGGTGGTCGAGTTCATGCGCCGCATCGGCACCAGCCCCGATCCGCGCGACGCCGAGGCGATCGGTCGCGTGCTCGCCCAT
The DNA here is from genome assembly GCA_027315365.1 of Rhodospirillales bacterium. GTDB lineage: Bacteria > Pseudomonadota > Alphaproteobacteria > ATCC43930 > CGMCC-115725 > DAHUYF01. Next base: position 4,336 of record DAHUYF010000048.1, read on the forward strand.
CTGGCGACCCTGCGCCGCATGTCGCTGTCGGTGGCGGGCATGCTGCAGAAGGGCGAGACGGTTAATCTCGAAGCGGCGGTGGTGAAGGATCTCGGCACCAATCTCGAAAAGGAGATCCCCGAGATCATCCGCCTTGTGGCGCGGCGCGGCCGTTCGCCCAACCACTCGGATATGATGGAAGAGGCGCTCGCCTATACCGTGCTCAACGCGCCCTCCTTCACCATTCGCGGCGGCACCCGCGAGATCCTGCGCGGCATCGTCGCACGCGGGCTGGGCCTCAGATGAGCGACAGTCTCGTCCAGGAGGTCGCGGGCAAGCTCTTCGCCGATCTCGTGCCGCCCAAACTGGTGAACGACGCCGAGGCCGGCGATTTTCCGGCGGCGCTGTGGCAGGCGGTGAACGACGCCGGCTTTCCCGACGCGCTGGCCGCCGCCGAGACGCCGGGCAGCCTCGCCGGTGTGCCTGACGCCGCCGCGATCCTGCGCGAGGCCGGACGTCATGCCGCGCCGCTGCCGCTGGCGGAGACCATGCTCGCCCGCTGGCTGCTCGCCGGCGCCGGCATCACGGCGCCCGACGCGCCGCTCACCATCGCACCGGCGGAGCGCGCCGGCGGGCTGCTGCTGCATCGCGCCGGCAAGGGCTGGCGGCTTGCCGGCCGCGCCGCCGGACTGCCCTGGGGCAAGCAATCCTCAGGCATCGTCGCCATCGTCGACGGGCGCGTGGCACTGCTCGCGCCTAAAGCGGCCGATCTGCGGCCCGGCCGGAGCCTCGCCGGCGAGCCGCGCGACGATCTCTCGGTCGATGCCGAGGTCGAGGTGAAGCCGGCCGCTGCCGGCGTCGATGCGGCGCTGGTCTATCGCCTCGGCGCGCTCAGCCGCGCGGTGATGATGGCGGGCGCGCTCGAGGCGGTGCTGGTGCTCACCGTGCAATATGCCAACGACCGTGTGCAGTTCGGCCGACCGATCGGCAAGTTCCAGGCGATCCAGCAGCAGCTCGCGCTGCTCGCCGAGAACGTCGCCGCCGCCGGGGTGGTGGCATCGGCGGCGGTCGAGGCCGCGTCGGGCCAGGGCGATCTCGCTTTTGCCGTTGCTGTGGCCAAGGCGCGGGTCGGCGAGGCCGCCGGCAAGGTGGCGGAGATCGCCCACCAGGTGCATGGCGCCATCGGCTTCACCCACGAGCATCGGCTGCACCATCTGACGCGGCGGCTGTGGTCGTGGCGCGACGAGTTCGGCGTCGAGAGCGAGTGGCAGCAGGAGCTGGGCCGGCTCGCGGCCGCACGCGGCGCCGATGGCTTGTGGCCGCTGCTGACGGGTTGGTGAGGTCCATGCACGAGCATCTGCACTACGCGACCGCCGAGGGCGTCGCCACCATCACCTTGAACCGGCCCGACCGGATGAACGCGTTCACCTGGGACATGGTGGATGCCTGGGCGGCGGCGCTGACCGAGGCGCAGCGCGACGATGGCGTCAGCGTCATCATCGTCACCGGCGCGGGCAAGGCGTTCTGCAGCGGCGGCGACATCCAGGGCATGGGCGAGCGCCAGGAGCGCACGCCGCTGCAGCGCAAGAACGAGCTGGCGGGCCATGTCCATCGCATCCCGCTGGCGCTGGAAAGCATCGACAAGCCGGTGATCGCCGCGATCAACGGCGCCGCCACCGGCGCCGGACTCGACCTCGCCCTGCAATGCGATTTGCGCTACGCCGCCGAGAGCGCGCGGCTGGGCGAGACCTATGTTCGCGTCGGGCTGGTGCCTGGCGCCGGCGGCACCTGGTTCCTGCCGCGGCTGGTGGGCACGGCGAAAGCGCTGGAGCTGTTCTGGACCGGCGAGCTGATCTCGGCCGCAGAGGCCGAGCGCATCGGCATGATCAACAAGGTGCTGCCGGACGACCAGCTTCAGACCCATGTGCGCGACGTCGCCGCCCGGGTCGCGCGCGCGCCGCAGCTCTCGGTGCGCTTCATCAAGCGCGCGGTCTATCAGGGAAGCCGCATCGACCTGCGCACCAGCCTCGACCTGATCTCCTCGCATTACGCCGTCGTCTCCTCCTCGGGGGATCACAAGGAGGCGGTGCAGGCCTATCTCGAGAAGCGCAAGCCGACCTTCACCGGCAGCTGAGCGGGGCAGGGGCGCCGATGGCCGAAACGGCCCCGATCCTCGGCGCGTCCGGCGCCGCTCAGCGCTGATGCGCAAGATCGCGTTCTGGCGCACGTTCGGTGCGGCGCTGCGCTTTACCTTCGCCGACCGCGCCCGGCTCTTTCATGTGCTGGAGCCGCGGGTGATCGCCGCCGGGCTGGTGCTCGTTCTCGGCGATCTCCTGGGAACGCTGCGGGTGGATCTGCTGCTGGTGTTGGCGGCAACGTGGTTCGCGGTGCTGATCGCCTTCGCGTCATTTGCCGTGGCTTGGCACCGCGCCATCCTGCTCGGGCCGGGTGAGGCGGCGCGGGACGGGTTGCGGATCGGCCGGCGCGATTGGCGTTTTCTCGGCTACAGCATTGCCATCCCGCTGCTGGTCGGCGTGCCGCTGGGGATGGCCGCATCGCTCGCGACTTTCGCCATCGTGATCGTCGCCAAGCTGGGCGGGCTCTCCGCCCTCTCGCCGGCGCTGGTCGGGCTGGCGATGCGGCTCGCCGCGGCGCTGGGCGGCGCCGCGATCATGGCGCGGCTGGCACTCGTTCTCCCCGCCATCGCCGTCGACGAACCCGGCGCGTCGCTGTCGCGGGCCTGGAAGCTCGGGCGCGGCAATGCGTGGCGGCTGGCCGCCGGCTGGCTGCTGTGCCTCGCGGCGTTCGCGCCGGTCGTCTTTCTCTATCTGCTGCTCGCCACGGGCGTGGCGGCCGAGAGCCTGTCGCTGCAGCTCGTCCTCGGCCTCGGCTTGATGGCGCTGGAATTCCTCGAATTCGCCGTGGCGGTGGCGTTCCTGTCGCTGGCCTATCGGCAGTTGCGGGCGCCCGAAGCGTAGCGCCGCTTCAGCCGTCGAGCGGCGCGAAGACCTCCTGCGGCTCGCTCAGCCCGCGCACCGGCTGGAAGCCCAGCGACAGCAGCTTCCCGCCATAGGCCTCGGCGAAGCTCTCGGAGAGGAGCAGCGGGCGTCCGAGCCGCTTGGTCAGACCTTCGAGGCGGCAGACCAGATTCACCGCCGGTCCGATCGCGGTATAATCGAGCCGGTCGGCGGCGCCGACATTGCCGTAGATCACCTCGCCGAGATGCAGCCCGATGCCGATCGCGATCAGCTCCTGGCCGACCGCGGCCCGGTTGTTGTTGACGGTGTCCAGCCGCTGCAGCGCGTCCTGGCCGGCGGCAAGCGCCGCGCGCACCGCATCCTGCTCCGAACGTCCGTCGGGCTCGAAGATCGCGAGCACGCCGTCGCCGACGAATTTGAGGATCTCGCCGCCCTGGCCATGCACCGCGGCGGCCACCGCGTCGAAATAATCGTCGAGCAGGCGGATCAGCTCCTCGCCGGGCATCCGATCGGCGAGGTTGGTGAAGCCGCGCAGATCGGCAGCCATCAGCGCCGCGCGCAGCCGCCGCCCCTGGCCGCGGAAGATCTCGCCGTCGAGGATGTGGCGGCCGATGGTGCGGCCGAGATAGGTATCGAGCAGGATCGCGCTCATGCGCTTCAGCGCATTGGTCTCGACCACGACCGCGAGCGCCGGCACGAGCGCCTCGATCGCCGCGATATGCGCGTCGGTGAAGCCGCCGGGCCGGTCGCTCGCCCAGGTCACGACGCGGTGGCGGCCGACGAAGGCGTGGAGCGGGAGGGCGAGGTAATCGGTGGCGCCGGCCGCGCGAAAGGCGCGCAGCAGCGGATACCGCTCGAGCGCCGCGCCGTCTTCCTCGAGCCGGTAGCGCACGGTGATGCCGTGCTCGATGGCCGGCCGCATCGGGCTTTCGAGATAGTCGGTGCGGCGCTCCATCCCGTGCTTGACGCGGAACTCCTGCGTCATCGCGAGATCCCGCCGCCAACGGAACCCCAGGCCCATGATCTGCGGATGCAGCGTGCTGATGCTGAGATTGGCGCGCCACAGCGGGATGTCCTGCCCGAGCATGCGCCAGCACAGCGTGTCGAAGAGTTCGATCCCCGCTATCCGGTCGCGATGGGCGCCGAGCAGCCAGTCGACGATGGGCCCGCCGGCGATCGGGTGCCCGTCGCCGCGGTACTCCCTCACCAGCGTGAAGAGGTCGTCGCCGGAGGCGGTGACCACGGTCTTCGGCGGGATCGGGTCGACGAGCGCGCCGCTCGCGTCGCGGGCAATCATGAAACGGCTCTCCTGCGCCCGGTCGGGCGTCACCGTGCGAGCTTACAAGGCCGACGGCGCCGCGTCAGCCCGTCACGGCCTCGCTCACCGGAGCCCGAAATAGGCGCGCCGGAGCGCGTCATTCTCGTGCATCGCCGCCACCGTGCCGGCAAAGCCGATGCGGCCGCCGTCGAGCGTGTAGACGCGGTCGGCGAGCTTCAGAAATTTGATGTTCTGCTCGGCGATCAGCAAGGTCAGGCCGCGGGCGCGGAACCGGGCGAGCACGTGGATCACCTCCTTGACGAAGAGCGGTGACAGGCCGGAGGACGGCTCGTCCATGATCAGCAGGCGCGGATCGGCTGCCAGCGCCTTGGCGATGCCGAGCATCTTGCGCTGGCCGCCCGAGAGCGAGGCGGCGAGCGCGCGCTTGCGCTCGCCCAGCGCCGGGAAGATGTCGTAGAGCTCGGCCGTGCGCCGCCGCAGCGCGCTGCGCGACAGGGACTGGCCGCCGATGCCGATATTTTCCTCGATGGTCATGCCGGCGAAGACCGCCATCTCCGACATGTAGACCAGGCCGCGGCGCACCCGGCGATCGGTGCGCCAGCGCGTGACATCCTCGCCGAGAAAGGAGATCGCGCCGCGCCAGGCCGGAACCAGGCCGAGCAGCGTCTTGAGCAGCGTCGTCTTGCCGGCGCCGTTGGCCCCCAGCAGCACCACGGTCTCGCGCTCGAGCACGGCGATGTCGACGCCCCACAATACCTGGACGCCGCCATATCCCGCCTCCAGCCCATCGGCCGCGAGCAGCGTCTCAGCCTTCATCCTCGCCTCCGAGGAATACCTCGACCACGCGCTTGTCTTGGATGGCGTCCGCCATCACGCCCTCGAAGATCTCCTTGCCCGCATTCATCACGATGACGCGGTCGGTGATTTCGCCGATGAAACCCATGAGGTGCTCGACCACCAGCAGCGCCACGCCGGAGCGGGCGATCTCCTTGATCTGCACCGCGACGCGATCGAGCTCTGCGGGGTTGAGGCCGGCGGCGAGCTCGTCGATCAGCAGCAGCCGCGGGCCGGTGGCGAGCGCGCGGGCGAGGTCGAGCATCTTCTGCTGCGCCGAGTTGAGCTCGGCGGCGCGACGCTCGGCGACCGGCCGCAGGTCGAGCGTGGCCAGCAGCGTGTCGATATCCACCGGGCCGCGCGGATTGCGGCCGTAGCCGTCGGCGACCGCCACGTTCTCGCGCACGGTCAGGCTCAGGAAGGGCTTCGGCACCTGGAAGGTGCGGTTGATGCCGAGATGGACAAGGCGATGCGACGGCAGCCCGCCGATGGCGCGGCCGGCGAAGCGCACGCCGCCGCCATCGGGCGCGTAGAGGCCGGAGATGACGTTGATGCAGGTGGTCTTGCCCGAGCCGTTGGGCCCGACCAGGCCCAGGATCTCGCCCGGATTCAGGTGGAAGCTCAGCCCGTCCAGCGCGCGGAAGCCGCCGAAGCGCTTGACCAGCCCGTCGACCGAGAGCAGCGGCGGCTCAGGGGACATCGATGCCTCGGCGGCGCAGCAGCGAGGCGAGTCCGTTCGGCAGGAACAGCACCAGCCCCATGATCAGCAGGCCGTAGATGAGCTGGAAATACTGCGGCGCCGAGATGCCGATGGCGTTGTAGATGCCGTAGAGGATGACGACGCCGAGGATCGGGCCGAGGATGGTCGCGGTGCCGCCGAAGAGCGCGAAGACGATGGCGAAGATCGTGATCTCGCCGCCGAACACGGTCTCGGGATAGAAAACCGAGATATACCAGGCGTAGACGCTGCCGGTGAGCCCGGCGACGAGCGCCGCGAGCAGCCAGGCGACGACCCGCCCGCGCACGACGTCGATGCCGGCCATGGCGGCGCTGATGGCGTCCTCGCGGATCGCCTGCAGCGCCATGCCGAAGCGCGAATGGCGCAGCCAGATCACCAGGAAGGTGGTGGCGGCGAGGATGGCAAGCGCCACACCATAGGCCAGCGCCGGGTCGAAGACGCCGCTGAGGCTGATGCCGTAGGGCCCCTTGGTGACGCTTTCGAGCGCGGGGTTGGAGACGATCTGCAGCACCGCCAGTGCCGCCGCCAGATTGGCGATCGAAAAATAGGCGCCGGACAGGCGCAGGAGGGGGGTGAGCAGCACACCGAGCAGCAGTGCCGCGAGCCCGCCGGCCGCGAGCGCCACCAGGGGCAACGCGTGGAGATGCATCACCGCCAGCGCGAAGCCGTAGGCGCCGGCACCGAAAAACCCGACATAGCCGAAGGGAAGATAGCCTGTGAAGCCGTAAATGATGTTGATGCCCTGCGCCAAGGTCAGGAAGACGATGACGTTGAACAGCAGCAGGTGGTTGCCGTAGAGCGCCGGCGCCAGCGCCAGCGCCGCCACCAGCGGCAGCAGGATCAGCAGCGTGTGGCGCAGCAGCCTAGGCACGCCGCACCTGCCTGCCGAGCAGCCCGGCCGGCCGCAGCAGCAGCACGGCGATGAGCAGGAGATAGGGCAGGAGATTGGCCCAGGAGCTGTAGTAGCTCTGCATGAACATATAGGAGACGCCGTAGACCAAGCCGCCCAGCACCGTGCCCAAGGGGTTGCCGAGCGAGCCGATGACGATCACCGCGAAGGAGGTGATGGTGACGTCCACCCCCATGGCCGGCGTGATCGAGCCCAGCATGAAGGGCGCGAGGACGCCGGCGACGGCGGCGAGCGCCAGGCCGACGCCGAAGGCGATGGCGGAGACGCGATGGACGTCGATGCCGGTGCTGATCGCCTCCTCGCGGCTGACCATCACCGCGCGGGTGAGGGCGCCGATCCGCGTGCGGTAGAGATAGGCCCAGACCAGCAGCACGGCGAGCGTGCCGGTGATGCCGCTCGCGGCCCAGGCGATGGGGAAGGATTGGCCGAAGAGTGCGATCGGGCCGGGAGTGTAGGCGACCCCCAGGAACGCGGCGCCCGCCGCCACCGCCCGCGCCAGGGCGCCGCCGGGGATCGAGCGCTCGCTGGTGCCGAAGGCGATGGCGGCCAGCGCCTCGATCACCTGCGAAAAGCCGAAGAACAGGATGAAGGACAGCATCTCCGGATCGCGCGCGCGCAGCAGACGCGGCACCACGAGGTAATAGAGCGGCAACCCCGCCAGCAGGAACAGCGCGGCGGCCACGACGAGGCTGGGAATGGGATTCAGGGCGAAGAGGTTGAACAGCCAGAAGGCGAGAAACGCGCCGAGCATGACGAAATCGCCGTGCGCCAGATTGACGATGCGCATGACGCCGAAGATCAGGTTGAGGCCGAGTCCCACCAGGCTGAAATAAAGCCCGAACAGCAGGCCGGCGAGGAGCGTATAGGTCAGCATGGCCGGCGAGGGCGGCGGCGCGCGTCGGACGCCGCCCTTGCGCGTCTCACGGCGCTGGGTAGATCGGCTTGCCGGTGGCGACGTCGTGCGGCCAGACGGTGACGAGCCTGACGCCGCTGCCCTCGGCCACGAACTGGCCGAGCGGCGTGATCTCGCCGATCTGCGCGCCCTGCGGATCGAGTTCGAAATTGCCGTCGATCGTCTTGAGCCTGCCGGAGAGAGCAAAGATCGCCCTGCGCAGGGCGAGCTGGTCGAGGCTCTCGGTCTGGGCGAGGGCCTTCTCCAGCACCAGTCCGGTGGTGTAGCCGGCCACCGAGTTGAAGCCGAACTCGACCTTGCCGTCGCCATAGGCCTTGCTCCAGGCGGCTTTGAACTGCTCGAGGTTCATGCCGAACTCGCTGCGATAGGCGATCTCCGAGGACGGCACATAGGTGAAGACGCCGTTGAGCCCGGCCGCGCCGACGTTCTTCTCCAGGAGCTCGGTCTCGAGCCCGGGATAGATGCAGAACAGGAATTTGAACCTGACGCCGCTGTCGGCGAGATTGCGCAGGAAGGCGATGTCGTTGGGCGCATATCCCAGATGCACCACCGCGTCGGGGTTGGCGGCGCGGATGTTGTTGAGGAGAACGGTGTAGTTCGAGGTCTCGGTCGGCACGCCCTGGTCGTAGACCAGCTCGACGCCGCTCGTGGAGTTCTTGATGAGCTTGCGCACCGTGTTGGCCTGGGTGCCGGTGAAGTCGTTGGTGGAGTAGATCATCGCCACCTTCTTGATGCCGAGCTTCGGCCCGTCCTCTGTCAGGAAGTCGGCGAGCGGCTTCGGCCAGATGGTCGAGACCGGATCGGCCATCAGCGCGATATAGGGGTTGTCCGGGGAGAAGAAGGCGGCACCGGTGCCGGTCTGATCGATCAGCAGCATCTTGTTCTCGCGCGCGATCGGCACCGCCACCGAGGTCAGCACCGAGCCGGAATCCGCGACCAGGATGTCGACCTTGTCCTGGGTGATGAGCTGGTTGTAGAGCGTCGCCGCGGTGCCGGTATTGCTCTGGTCGTCATAGGCGACGAGCTTCAGCGGGATCTTCTTGTTGAAGGCTTTGACGAAGACGCCGCCCTCGGCGTTCTTCTGCGCGAGCCACAGCTTCAGCCCGTCATGGACCGGCATCGAGATGCTGGCATAGCGGCCGGCGGAGGCGTAGAGCGTGCCGAGCTTGATCTCGGCGGGCGCGTCGGCAGCCGCGGCCGGAGCGACAAGGGCAAGGCTCGACAGCGCGGCGAGCAGCGTTTGGCGGATCATCAGGCGCTTCCCTGTTTAGGATTTGTTCTGGTGCGGGGACCTTAGACAGGGGGCGGAGGGGGTGTCAACGCCGCGCGCTCCATGCCGAGCCCCTGCATCGGCCATTTCGCGCATGGCGCCGCTGCGCTATTCTCGGATGCCGCCCATGTCGCATTCCCCGCCGCCGTTCGAGCTTACCCGCGAGGCCGTTCTCGGCGACGGCATCCGCGCCCTGCTGCAGGCGACGGATCCCGGACTGACGCTGCTGACGCCGGAGGAGCATCGCGCCTCGATCGACGGGCTGTTGCGGCAGCGGCCCGGGGGCGGCGACGTCTGGCTGTTCGCCTATGGCTCGCTGATCTGGAACCCGCTCATCCATTTCGTCGAGAAGCGCGTCGGCACGGCGCGGGGGTATCATCGCCGCTTCTGTCTCTGGTCGCACACTGGCCGGGGCACCGCGGCGAGGCCCGGGCTGACCTTGGGGCTGGAGCGCGGCGGCTGCTGTCGCGGCGTCGCCTACCGCATCGCCGAGGCGCAGGCCGCGCCGGAGCTCGAGCTCATCTGGCGGCGCGAAATGCTGACCGGCGCCTATGCGCCGCGCTGGCTCAAGCTCGAAACCGCTTCCGGCCCGCTCCATGCCATCGCCTTCCTGATGAACCGCTGCCATACCCGCTATGCCGGACGGCTGCCGGAGGAGCAGGTCGTCGCCGCGATCGCCGAGGCGCATGGCCCGCTCGGCGCCTGCGCCACCTATCTCTTCAACACCGTGGCGCATCTCGACGAGCTCGGCATCGCCGACCGTCGGCTCAGGCATCTGCGCGACAAGGTTGTGGCGCGGATTGCCGAGGCCGGATCCGGCCGGCGATGACGCGGGCTCCGCGACGTTTGCGCTGGGCAGGCGGCCGCTCTATCAATGGGCGGAATTGGGGTTAGAGCCGGTTTGGGAAATAGGATCCGAGGACCCGATGACCGAAGGCAAGCGGCGCATCGCCATCCTGGGCTCGACCGGCTCGGTCGGCTGCAACACGGTCGAGTTGGTGGCGGCGCAGCCCGAGGCCTACGAGGTCGAGGCGCTGGTGGCGCAGCGCAGCGTCGAGCGGCTGGCGGGGCAGGCGCGCCAGCTCCGCGCCAAGCTCGCCGTCGTCGCCGACGAAAGCCGCTACCGCGCCTTGAAGGCGCTGCTCGAGGGCAGCGGCATCGAGGTCGCTGCCGGGCCCGACGCGGTGGTCGAGGCGGCGACGCGGCCGGCGGATTGGGTCATGGCCGCGATCGTCGGCGCTGCCGGGCTGGCGCCTACGCTGGCCGCCATCCGCCGCGGCGCGCTGGTGGCGCTGGCCAACAAGGAGGCGCTGGTCTGCGCCGGCGCGCTCGCCACCGCGGAAGCGAAGAAGCACGGCGCACGCTTCCTTCCCGTCGACAGCGAGCACAACGCCATCTTCCAGGTCTTCGACGCCGGGCAGGCGCACGCCATCGAGCGCATCGTGCTGACGGCAAGCGGCGGCCCGTTCCGCGAGCGGTCGATCCATGCCATGGCGGGGGTGACGCCGGCCGAGGCGGTGAAGCATCCCAACTGGTCGATGGGCGCCAAGATTTCGGTCGACAGCGCCACGATGATGAACAAGGGGCTCGAGGTCATCGAGGCGCATCATCTCTTCGCGCTGGAGGGCGAGCGCATCGACATCGTCGTCCATCCGCAATCGGTGGTGCACGGGCTGGTCTACTACACCGACGGCTCGGTGCTGGCGCAGCTAGGCTCGCCCGACATGCGCACGCCGATCGCCAACGCGCTGGGCTGGCCTCGCCGGGTCGCCGCGCCGAGCCCGCGCCTCGACCTGGCGCAGCTCGGCCGGCTCACCTTCGAGCCGCCCGATCCCGAGCGCTTTCCGGCGCTGCGGCTGGCGCGCGCCGCGCTGCTGGCCGGCGGCGGCGCGCCCACCGTGCTCAACGCCGCCAACGAGATCGCGGTCGCCGCCTTCCTCGACGGCCGCATCGGCTTCCTCGACATCGCCGCCATCGTCGAGGACACGCTCGCGGCGCTGCCCGGCCGCCGCGTCGACAGTCTCGACGAGGTCTATGATTGCGATCGCGAGGCGCGGGCCGTCGCCGGCCGCTTCGTCGGCAACGGCGCCCGGCGCGTGGCCGGTCGGTGAGAGCGAAGGCCGCCAGCCATCCCGGATGGTGCTGAAAGCTGACGGCTGAAGGCTGATGGCTCCGACCGCGCGACCCGTTCTCGTCACCGGCGCCTCCGGCTTCGTCGGCTCGGCGGTGGCGCGCGCTTTGCTGGCGCAGGGCCGAGCGGTCCGCGTGCTGCTGCGGCCGGGCAGCGAGCGCCGCAACATCGCCGACCTTTCCGTCGATATCCGCGTCGGCACGCTGGAGGATCACGCTTCGCTCGCCGCGGCGCTCGCCGGCTGCGCGGCGCTCTTCCACGTCGCCGCCGACTACCGGCTCTGGGTACGCGATCCCGCGCCGATGTACCGTGCCAATGTCGACGGCACGCGCGCGCTGATGGAGGCGGCGCTCGCCGCCGGCGTCGAGCGCATCGTCTATACCAGCAGCGTCGCGGTGCTCGGCCTGAAGCCGGACGGCAGCGTCGCCGACGAGACCACGCCCTCGACCGTCGATGACATGATCGGCCCCTACAAGCGCTCGAAATTCCTCGCCGAGGAGGCGGTGCGCGAGCTGGTGCGCCGCAGGCGCCTGCCCGCGGTGATCGTCAACCCGTCGACCCCGATCGGCCCGCGCGACGTGAAGCCGACGCCGACCGGCCGCATGATCGTCGAGGCGGCATCGGGGCGGATGCCGGCGTTCGTCGATACCGGCCTCAACCTCGTGCATGTCGACGATGTCGCCGCCGGCCATCTCCTGGCGGAGGAACGCGGCCGCATCGGCGAACGCTACATCCTCGGGGGCGAGAACCTGTCGCTGAAGGAGATCCTTCGCCGCATCGCGGCGCTCGCCGGGCGCAAGCCGCCGCGCCTGGCGCTGCCGATCCCGGCGATCTGGCCGGTCGCGCTGGCGGCCGAGGCGGCGGGGCGGATCACCGGCCGCGAGCCCTTCGTGACCCGCGATGGGCTGCGCATGGCGCGACACAAGATGTTCTTCGCCTCGGCAAAGGCGAGCCGCGAGCTCGGATATGCGCCGCGGCCGGCCGATGCCGGGCTGGCCGACGCGGTCGCCTGGTTTCGCCAGGCCGGGATGTGCCCGTGACCCCGGCGCTCGGCGTGGCCGCGCTGTCGTTCGCGGTCTGGCTCTATCTCCTGCTCGGCCGCGGCTTCTTCTGGCGTCCCTATGAGGGGGTTGCGGTGCCGCTGCCCGAGCGCTGGCCGAGCGTCGTCGCCATCGTGCCGGCGCGCAACGAGGCGGTGGTGGTGGGCGAGGCGGTGGCCTCGCTGCTGGCGCAGCGCTATGACGGCGATTTTCGCATCGTGCTGGTCGACGATCACAGCACCGACGGCACCGCCGAGACGGCGCGCGCGGCCGCCGCCGGCCGTGGCGGCGAGGGGCGGCTCGCGCTGGAGCCCGCGCCGCCGCTGCCGACCGGCTGGACCGGCAAGCTCTGGGCATTGAACACGGGGGCGGAGGCGGTGGAGCGGTGCGGCGATTCGCCGGACTTCTATCTCTTCACCGATGCCGATATCGTCCATTCGCCCGCCAACCTCGCCGGCCTCGTCGCCCGCGCCGAGGCCGAGCGCCGCGATCTCGTCTCGGAAATGGTGCTGCTGCGCTGCCGCAGCCCGGCCGAACGCTTCCTGATCCCCGCCTTCGTCTTCTTCTTCGCCATGCTCTATCCCTTCGGCTGGTCGAACGACCCGCGGCGCGGCACCGCGGCGGCGGCGGGCGGCTGCGTGCTGCTGCGGCGCAGCGCCTATCGCCGCATCGGCGGCCTGGCGGCGATCCGCGGCGCGTTGATCGACGATTGCGCGCTGGCCAAGGCGGTGAAGAGCAGCGGCGGCGCGACCTGGCTCGGCCTCACTCGCGAGGCGCGCAGCGTGCGGCCCTATCCCGCCATCGCCGATGTCTGGCGCATGGTCGCGCGCACCGCCTATGCGCAGCTCGGCTATTCGCCGCTGCTGCTCGCCGGCACCGTGCTCGGGCTTGCCGTCACCTACTTGGCGCCCGTGGCCCTGGTCTTCGCCGGCGGTGCCGCGGCGTGGCTCGCGACCGCGGCCTGGGCGGCGATGACGCTGGCCTATCTTCCGATGGTACGCTTCTACGGCCTGCCGCCGCTCTACGCCCCCTTGCTGCCGGCGGCGGCGTCGGTTTATCTGGCGGCGACGGTTGATTCGGCGCGCCGCTACTGGCGCGGCGCCGGCGGCGAATGGAAGGGACGGGTCGAGTGGCGCAGGCCGAGCTGATGAGCAATCTCGAGACGCCGTCCGGCAAGGGGCGAGGCGACGAGAATTTTCCCGTCGGCTCGTTCCTCATCCGGCGCGCGCTCCGGCCGCATGTCCATGCCTTCTACCGCTTCGCCCGCGAGGCCGACGATATCGCCGACAATCCGCAGCTTGCCGCGGCGGAGAAGCTTCGCCGGCTCGACCGCATGGGCGCCATCCTCGACGGCGCGTCGGGCGATGAGTCCCCGGCAGCCTCGGCGATGCGCCGGAGCCTCGCCGAGACCGGCCTCGGGGCGCAGCATTGTCATGATGTGCTGCGCGCCTTCGCCATGGATGCGACCAAGCTGCGCTATCACGACTGGGACGACCTCATGGGCTATTGCCGCTACTCGGCGACACCGGTCGGCCGACAGGTGCTCGACCTCCATGGCGAGTCGCGCGACACCTGGGCGTGGTCCGATCCGCTCTGCGATGCGCTGCAAGTGCTGAACCACCTTCAGGATTGCGTCGCCGACTACCACGCCCTCGACCGCGTCTACCTGCCCGAGACGGTTCTCGCCGAGTGCGGCAGCGGCATCGCCGATCTCGACCGGCCCGGCGCCGGCCCGGGGCTGCGTCGCGCCTTCGACCGGCTGCTCGACGGCACCGAGCAGCTCATCGAGCGCGCACGCCGGTTGCCGCGGGCAGTGCAGAGCCCGGGCCTCAGGCGCGAGACCGCGGTCATCGTCACGCTTGCCGAGCGGTTGGCGGCCCGGCTGCGCCGCGGCGATCCCGTGGCGACCCGGGTCAAGCTCACCCGCGGCGATTTCGCCCTGTCGCTGCTGCTGGGGGTGTGGCGCGGCCGGCGCTGGGGCCAGGGATGAGCGCGGCGCTGCAGCAGGAGGCGGCCGATCCGCGCGCCGCCATCCGCGCCCGCGTGGCGGCGGCGGGCACGTCCTTCTATTGGGCGATGCGGCTGCTGCCGGAGGCGCGGCGCGAGGCGATGTTCGCGGTCTATGCCTATTGCCGCGAGGTCGACGACATCGCCGACAGCGACGATCCGCCGGCGGCCAAGCGCGCTGGCCTCGCCGCCTGGCGGCGGGAGATCGACGCCGCCTATGCGGGCGCGGCCGAGCGTCCGCTGTCGCGCGTGCTGGCCGAGGTCGCCCAGGCCTACAAGCTGCGGCGCGAGGATTTTCTTGCCGTCATCGACGGCATGGAGATGGACGCCGTCGCCGATATCCGCGCGCCGGCGCTGGCCGAGCTCGACCTCTATTGCGATCGGGTGGCGAGCGCGGTCGGCCGGCTCTCGGTGCGCATCTTCGGCACCGATCTCGCCGCCGCCGACCGCGTCGCCGCGGCGCTGGGCCGCGCGCTGCAGCTCACCAACATCCTGCGCGACCTCGCCGAGGACGCCGCGCGCGGCCGGCTCTATCTACCGCGCGAGTATCTGCGCGCGGCCGGCATCGACGAGACCGAGCCGCAGGCGGCGCTGCGCCATCCGCGTCTTGCCGAGGCCTGCGACCGCCTTGCCGCTCTCGCCGAGCGGCACTTCGCCGAGGCCGCGGCGGCGATGCGCGACTGCCCGCGTGGCCCGATGCGCCCGGCCGCGGTGATGGGCGCGGTTTATCACGCGATCCTGGTGCGGCTTCGGCAGCGCGGCTGGCGCGAGATCGAGCGCGAGGTGAAGCTGCCCGCCCGGCTGAAGTTCTGGCTCGCGCTGCGCCACGGCCTGCTGTGAGCCGACCGCGTCGCGTCCATGTGGTCGGCGCCGGGCTCGCCGGGCTCTCGGCGAGCCTGCTTCTGGCCGAGCGCGGCGTCGGCGTGGTGCTGCACGAAGCGGCGCCCCAGGCCGGCGGGCGCTGCCGCTCCTATCTCGATGCGACCCTCGGCTGCCGCATCGACAACGGCAATCATCTGCTCATCGCCGGCAATCACGCGGCGATGGGCTATCTGCGCCGCACCGGTGCCGCCGATACGCTCATCGGCCCGGAGGAGGCGGCCTACGCCTTTCTCGATCTGGCGGATGGCGAGCGCTGGACGCTGCGGCCCAATGCCGGTCGGCTGCCCTGGTGGCTGTTCCGGCCGCAGCGCCGCGTCGCCGGGACACGCCCGCTCGATTATCTCCGCGCCCTGGGGCTGGCGCGGGCCGGGGCGGAGGAGGTCGTCACCGACCGGCTCGACCGCCGCTCGCTCGTCTTCCGCCGGCTGTGGCAGCCGCTGGCGGTGGCGGCGCTCAACACCGAAGCGGAAGCGGGCTCGGCCGTGCTGTTGGCCCGGCTGCTGCGCGAGAGCTTCGGCGCCGGCGGCGCCGCCTGCCGGCCGCTGGTGCCGCGCGAAGGCCTGTCGGAAAGCCTGGTCGAGCCGGCGCTGCGCCGGCTGCGCGGGCTCGGCGCCGAGCTGCGCCTAGGCTCGCGGCTGCGCGCAATCGAGTTCGCTGGCGGGCGCGCGGCGGAGCTCGCCTTCGATGCAGGTGGCGAAAGCCTCGCCGCGGACGAGGCCGTCATCCTCGCCGTCACCGCGCCGGTGGCGGCGCGGCTGGTGCCGGATCTGGTCGTGCCGGACGCCTTCCGCGCCATCGTCAACGCGCATTTTCGGCTGGCGGCGCCGACCGGCGCGCCGCTCTTCGTCGGGCTCATCGGCGGCACGGCGGAATGGGTGTTCCGCAAGCCCGGGGTGCTCTCCGTCACCATCAGCGCCGCCGACCGGCTGATCGACCTGCCGGCCGAGGCTCTCGCGGCGCGGCTCTGGCCCGAGGTGCGGCGCGCCTATGATCTGGGCTCGGCGGAGCTGCCGCCCTGGCAGATCGTCAAGGAGAAGCGCGCCACCTTCGCGGCGACGCCGGCGCAGCAGCGCCGCCGGCCGCCGGCCGCCACGCGCTGGCCCAATCTGATGCTCGCCGGCGACTTCACCGATACCGGCCTGCCGGCCACCATCGAGGGCGCGATCCGCTCGGGCGATGCCGCGGCGGCGCGGCTGCTGGAGCCGCGCCGAGGCGGCTATACCTCCGCCGCCGCCTCGTCGCCCGCGGCGTTGCCCGGAAGATAGGAGAGCAGATCGCCGGGCTGGCAGCGCAGCGCCTCGCAGAGGCGCTCGAGGGTGGCGAAGCGGACGCCCTTGACCCGGCCGTTCTTGAGCAGCGACAGGTTCGCTTCGCTGAGCCCGATCTTCTGCGCCAGCTCCTTCGAGCGCATCTTGCGCCGCGCCAGCATGAGATCGAGATGGACGATGATGGCCATGCCGGGTTCCTAGACGAAATGCGCGTTCTCGTCGGCGAGCCGCACCGCTTCGCGCGCGGCGGCGGCGACCGCGATCAGCACCGCACCGATGACGGCGACGCCGACGTAATCGGCAGAGAGCGGTACCGCGATATGGCGCTGGCCGCCGGCGAAGCCGCTGACCGTGAGCGACAACAGCGCGCCGCCCACCGGCTGCAGCACTGCCGAGGCGACCAGCGCCAGCCCCATGATCCGCAAGCGCCGCGGCACCTCTAATGTGAATACCTGGCCGCCGCTCATCAGGCGGCACAGCAGCAGCGCCTGCCATATCGCGGCGAAGAGCGGCAGCGCGGGGACGGCCAGCGCGGCGCAGGCGGCGAGGCGGCCGCCGATGCCGAGCGTGGCGGGATCGAGGCCGAGCCCGGCAAGCGCCGGCTGGTGAGCGAGCAGCCCGGGCCAGACCAGCGTGCTGGCGCCCAGTCCGGCGACCACGACCAGAAGATAGAGCAGGACCAGCCAGCGGATGCGGCGGCCGAGCCGCGCGAACGCGGCGTCGTCGGGAGGAGCAGGAAAGGGCATGTCGAGCACCACGAAACTCTTGCGGTACCGTTCAATTTAATTTATGTAAAACGACAATACAATATCATAATAACAAATTTCATAGTCAGATCCCAAGGACTCAGGAGGGATGCGATGCGGCTGGCGGCGACACGAAAAGGGCTTGAGCGCGGCTCTGTGCCAGACCATGGTGGCGCGGTTTTTTCACGCGCGGGCAGGGCAGGGCCGGCCATGACACAGGCGGTTTCGATCGCAGCCGAAGCCGCGCCGCAGGAGGCGGCGCTGGCGCAGGCGGTCGATCGCGCCGCGTCGGCGCTGCTCGAGCGGCAGCGGCCGGACGGGCATTGGGTGTTCGAGCTTGAGGCTGATGCCACTATCCCGGCCGAATATATCCTGTTGCAGCACTACCTCGACGAGATCGATGACGGGCTGCAGAGGGATCTCGCGCGCTATCTGCGCGCGATCCAGGGCGCGCATGGCGGCTGGCCGCTGTTCCACGGCGGCGCCCTCGACCTTTCCGCCAGCGTCAAAGCCTATTTCGCGCTGAAGGCGGCCGGCGACTCGCCGGACGCGCCGCATATGAAGCGCGCCCGCGTCGCCATTCTCGAGCGCGGCGGCGCGGCGCAGTGCAATGTCTTCACCCGCATCCAGATGGCGCTGTTCGGGGAGCTGCCCTGGCGGGCGGTGCCGGTGATGCCGGTGGAGATCATGCTGCTGCCGCGCTGGTTCCCCTTCCATCTGAGCAAGGTCAGCTATTGGTCGCGCACCGTGATTGCGCCGCTGCTGGTGCTGATGGCGGTGAAGCCGCGCGCGCGGAACCCGCGCGGCATCACCGTCGGCGAGCTCTTCACCCCGGGGACCCAGGCGCGCCCACCCAAGGCCAAAGGGTCGGTCTGGGCGGTGGTGTTCAACGGCATCGACCGCGTGCTGCGCGTCGCCGAGCCGTTTTTCCCGCGAGGCACGCGACGGCGCGCCATCGACAAGGCGCTCGCCTTCGTGCTCGAGCGGCTCAATGGCGAGGATGGCCTCGGCGCGATCTATCCGGCCATGGCGAACAGCGTGATGATGATGGAGTGCCTGGGCTTCGCCCGGGACGAGCCGCATCTGGTCACCGCCAAGGCAGGGCTGCGCAAGCTTCTCGTGCGCGATCCCGAGCGCTCCTATTGCCAGCCCTGCGTCTCGCCGATCTGGGACACCGGCCTCGCCGCACATGCGCTGATGGAGGTGGGCGGCGCAGCCGCCCTGGCGGCGGTGCGGCGCGGGCTCGACTGGCTGGTGGAGCGCCAGGTGCTCGACGTGGTCGGCGACTGGGCCGATTGGCGGCCGGGGCTTCGTCCCGGCGGTTGGGCCTTCCAATACGCCAACCCGCATTATCCCGATGTCGACGACACCGCGGTGGTGGCCATGGCGCTCGATCGCTTCGACGGGGCGCGCTATCGCGGCGCCATCGACCGCGCCGCGGAATGGATCGAAGGCATGCAGAGCCGCAATGGCGGTTGGGGCGCGTTCGATGCCGACAACGCCTATTATTACCTGAACTACATCCCCTTCGCCGATCACGGCGCGCTGCTCGATCCGCCGACCGCCGACGTCTCGGCGCGCTGCGTCGGATTCCTGGCGCAGATCCGCCGCGATGGGCAGGAAAACCGGGTCGCGGCGCGGGGGCTGGACTACCTGCTGCGCGAGCAGGAAAGCGACGGCAGCTGGTTCGGCCGCTGGGGCACCAACTACGTCTACGGCACCTGGTCGGCACTGCTGGCGCTCAACATCGCCGGCGTGGAAAGATCCGCGCCCGCCATCCGCCGCGCCGTCGATTGGCTGCTGGCGCGGCAACGTCCGGATGGCGGCTGGGGCGAGGATGGCGCCTCCTATTGGCCGGATCAACCGCGCGGCGAGGGCAAGGAGAGCACGGCCTCGCAGACCGCCTGGGCGCTGCTCGGCCTGATGGCAGCCGGCGAGGTCGACCATCCCGCTGTGGCGCGCGGCGTGCGATATCTCGTCGCGACCCAGCAGCCGCACGGGCTCTGGGACGAGGCATGGTACACCGCCGTGGGTTTCCCGCGCGTTTTCTATCTGCGCTATCACGGCTACCGCGCCTTCTTTCCGCTCTGGGCGCTGGCGCGCTACCGCAATCTGCGCCGCGGCAACGACACCTTGTCTGCCTACGGCATGTGATGCCGCCCGGAGCGGTCACCGGCCTCGCCGCGGAGGCGAGGATCATCCGCCGAACCGGCTGGCGGGCGGTCGCCGCCGGGGGTGACGCCGCGCGCACTGCGGCGGCGATCGCCGGCCTCATCGCCGAGGGCGCGAGCGGGCTCATCAGCTTCGGCATCGGCGGCGGGCTTGACCCGGCGCTCGCCTCGGGCAGCCTGGTGCTGCCGCTGGCGGTGCAGGACGAGGCGGGAACGCGCCTGCCGGTGGACTGCGCGTGGCACGATGCTGTTGCGGCGGCGCTGGCGCAGGCCGGCATCGCCGCGACCTCCGGCGATGTGCTCGGCGCCGAAGAGATCGTTGCCACGCCCGAAAACAAGCGGTCGCTCCATACCGGCGGCGCGGTCATCGCCGATCTCGAAAGCCATCTCGTGGCGCGCGCTGCTGCGGCGGCCGGAATCCCGTTCCTGGTGTTGCGCGCGGTCGCCGATCCCGCCGGGCATGGCGTCCCACCGGCGGCACGGATGGGACTCGATGCCGAGGGACGCGCCGCGCTCGGTCCGGTGCTGCGCTCGCTGCTGCGCCAACCGGCGCAGCTCCCGGCGCTGCTTCGCATTGCCGGCGAAACCAGGGCGGCGCTCCGCGCCTTGCGCCGCGCCGCCCCGGCGCTCGGCCGCACCGCCGGCGTTAGCAAAATGACAAGGACTTCCCGTTACTAAGGAGTCAGTTGGTCTGGCCCGACAGGAGTCATCGGGATGGAAGCCGGGGTTGATTTCGCTTGGATGTCGCTGCTGCAGCGGCACGCGGATTATGCGCGCAAGGCCGTGGCGGCGGCGCGCTCGCCGGAAATTGCCAAGGAATTCGAGGAGTTGGCGGCGCTTTATGAGGCACTGATGGAAGGCGAGGTGCCGGGGACCGCCAAGGCGATTGCGCGAAGCGAGCCGAAGGATGGCTTGATTAGGCATTTGCAGGCACGGGCCAGCCAGCTCCTGATGGATGCCCGGAGCATTACCGACAAAAAGCGCGCCGACGATCTGCGCTACATTGCCGGCGTCTACGGCGCCGAGGCCGCGCGCCTCAAGAACGACGGCGTGCGATAGCGTTTCAGAAGAGCAGCACGCCGCCGCGGTTGACGCGGGCGATCAGGCGCCCGCCATCGTCGCAGAGGTACCAGGTCTCATCGTCGCAATGCGAAAGCGCCGCGCTGGGCCGAAGCGGCGCAAGGCGGAAGAGGCGGTCGCTTTCGGTCACCTTCTTGCGATAGAGGCGGGTCGCGTCTTCGTATTCGAACCGGGCCTGCATTGCCGTCACCAGCCATATCCCCGAAACGCCGCCATTGAAGGCGGGGATTGTGGCATTCCGATGGACGGGGGCGGCCCCCGCGGCGCGAGTCACTATGTCGCAGGCGGCGAGACTACCGGAATCGGCCGGCCTTGCCTGCGGCGCGGCGGCTGCGCTATTCCGCCGCGCTCGGCCGGTTCTTTGCTGCTTCGCGCTCGGCATGGACGCGCGCGACGGCATCCTCGACATGGCGCGAGAACACGTATTCCGCCGGACGCTGGCCGTCGAGCGGGATCTCCGGCGCCCAGCCGCCTTCGGTGGTCACGCCCTTGAGCGCCACGCCGAGCGCCTTCAGCGGATGCTTCACGGCATCGGCCACCGCGGTCGCCTCGTAGCCGCTATGCACCATGCAGTCGGCGCATTTCTCGTAATTGCCGGTGCCGTAGGCGTCCCAATCGGTCCCTTCCATCAGCTCCTTGAAGCTCTTGGCGTAGCCTTCGCCGAGCAGGTAGCAGGGACGCTGCCAGCCGAAATAGTTGCGTGTCGGATTGCCCCAGGGCGTGCAATGGTAGTTCTGGTTGCCGGCGAGGAAATCGAGGAACAGCGAGGATTGGCTGAACGACCATTTATGGCCGCGGCCGCGGCGGAAGATGTCGCGGAACAGCTGCTTGGTCTTGCGCCGGTTGAGGAAATGCGCCTGGTCGGGGGCGCGTTCATAGGCGTAACCCGGCGACACCGTGATTCCGTCGACGCCGATCTCCATGACGCGATCGAAGAACCGGGTGACGCGCTCGGGATCGGTGCCGTCGAACAGCGTGCAATTGATGTTGACGCGGAAGCCCTTGGTTTTCGCCAGCGCGATGGCCTGAACTGCGCGATCGTAGACGCCGTCCTCGCAGACCGAATGATCGTGCATCTGCTTGTCGCCGTCGAGATGCACCGACCACGCGAAGAACGGGTTGGGCTGGAAGAGATGGAGCTTCTTCTCCATCAGCAGCGCGTTGGTGCAGAGGTAGACGAATTTCTTGCGCGCGATGATGCCGCGCACGACCTCGTCGATCTCGCGATGCAGCAGCGGCTCGCCGCCGGCGATCGACACCACCGGGGCGCCGCACTCGTCGACCGCCGCCAAGCACTCCTCGACCGACAGCCGTTGATTGAGGATGGCGTCGGGGTAGTCGATTTTGCCGCAGCCGGCGCAGGCCAAATTGCAGCGGAACAGCGGCTCCAGCATGAGCACGAGCGGATAGCGCTCGACGCGCTTGAGGCGTTGAGCGGCGAGATAGGCGCCGATGCGGATCTTCTGGTGCAATGGAACGGCCAACGGACGGTCCTCTCGATGGTTCGCGGCTGATCTGGGATCAGGTCACAGTGTCGGCAAGCTCGGGGGGCATGCGGAAGCGGACATTTTCGGTGATGCCCGGGAGCGTCGAAAGCTCGACCTCGGCAAGCTCCCGCAGGCGGTCGATGAGCTGCTGTACCAGTTCGGCGGGCGCCGAGGCGCCGGCGGTGATGCCGACCGACTCGACGCCGTCGACCCAGCGGGGATCGAGCGCATCGGCATCCGCGATGAGATAGGCGGGCACGCCTTGTTCTGCGGCGATCTCGCGTAGCCGGTTCGAATTGGAGCTGTTGGCGGCGCCGACGACGAGGACGACGTCGACGTCGAGCGCCAGCTCGCGCGCCGCGCGCTGGCGGTTCTGCGTGGCGTAGCAGATGTCCTTGGTATCGGGCCCGACGATAGTGGGGAAGCGCTCGCGCAGCGCGTCGATCACCGCGCGAGTGTCGTCGACGCTGAGCGTGGTCTGGGTGATGAAGGCAAGCTTGGTTGGGTCGCTCACGGAGAGTCCGGCGACCTCCTCGGCACGGGATATGAGATGGACCTTGCCGTTGATCCGGCCCATCGTGCCCTCGATCTCGGGGTGGCCGGCATGGCCGATCAGGATGATCTCGCGCCCCTGGCTGGCGTAGCGCTGCCCTTCGCTGTGCACCTTGGAGACGAGCGGGCAGGTTGCATCGATCACCGGCAGGTCGCGCCGGGCGGCGGCGTCCTCGACCTCGCTCGCGACGCCATGGGCGCTGAAGATCGTGACGCTGCCCGGCGGTATCTCGTCGAGCTCGTCGACGAAATGCGCCCCCTTGGCGCGCAGCCGCTCCACCACATGGCGGTTGTGCACGATCTCGTGCCGGACATAGATCGGAGGGCCGTATTTCTCGATCGCCCGCTCGACGATCTCGATCGCCCGCTCGACGCCGGCACAGAAACCCCTGGGTTGGGCCAGGACCACCCGCATTCGCATTCCTTTCCCGCCGGAGGCGGCGGCATCGCCGCTAATTCCTTAGAGCGGCGGCATTATACGCGGAAAACGCTTACCCGCTAGGGCTTGCTGCCGCCGCGGCAACGACCCCCTTCCGGGGTAGGCCGCCCGTCTGCTGGCCAACACCGCCGAGGGGACGACCCTCTCCCGGCGGATGTTGACGGGCAAGGGAGGCGGCGCGAGGGTATCGGACGGGCAATTTGCCAATCCCGGTCATCTGTGTTTAGTTCTCCCGAATAAGCGGGGGTGTGTCCCCCTGAGAGGATTGCAGCCGTGGCAAAGACTCCCGCAGCAGATCGCCCGAACGGGAAGGACGACATGTTGCGACTCGGCAATTTCACGCCGCTGTTGGACCGTGTTCTGGTACCCGAGGATTTGCGCCGGCTGCCGGAGAGCGAGCTGGGGCAGCTGGCGGACGAGCTGCGGCGCGAGCTGGTGGACGCGGTGTCGATGACGGGGGGGCATCTGGG
>DAHUYF010000050.1 GCA_027315365.1 Rhodospirillales bacterium
GCCTCGACCCTCAATCTGGTCCCGCAGGACTGGGTGGTGGACATGATCTGCGCGATCCTCTACCGGAGGCTCGCGGGAACCTACCATCTCACCCATCCGACTCCGGTGAGCATGCGGTGGCTCTTCCAGGCCGCTTCGCGGGCGCTCGACCTCCCGGTCGTCTACGACCCGCTGCCTGCGGCTCCGGACACGGCGGGCGACCGAGGCCGCCTTCAGGAGATGGTCCTGCAGGGCACGGTGCGGCTCTTCGACCGCTACGTGAAGGAGGATACCGTATTCGGTCACGACGCCATCCGCACCGTGCCGGGGTACCGTCCTCCTCCCGTCATCGACGAGCCGATGCTCGGGCGCATGCTCGCCTATGCGAGGCGGCGGGACTTCGGGCGCAAGCCGGCGGCGCTGAAGGCCGTCGTAGCCTGAGAGGCCGTCGTAGCCTGAGACTTAGACTTGCGAGCGCCGCCACTTGCCGTACCCATGTGCGGCTAGACTGGAGACGTCAGGGATACGATGCTCACGCCCGCAGCGGCTGCTGAGTTCCGGAGGATAATCCACGAGGAGCATGGCGGCGAACCGGCCACAAAAGCATGTCGGCCACAAAAACGTTGACGGCTGCTCGAATTTTAGGCTTCGCTTCTCTGGCATACAGTACACCTCATTACACATGGGGAGTGCTGAATGGCATTGCCCCGTACAGTGGCGCAAGCAATATCCGAAGGGAGAGAACCGCATGACTGACCAGCACAATGACGACGGCAGCCCCAGCGAGCAACCGCGCAACCTGGACGACAGCCGACGCAGCTTCCTGAAAACCGCTTCGCTCGGCGGTGCCGCCGCCCTCGCGGGTACAATCGCCGCTCCTTACATCGCCCAAGCACAGGAGGAGCTCCAGCCGCGCCAAGTGCCGCTCCCGGGACGCCCCGAGCTGCCGGGCAAGGCGAACCACTGGTATGTGCCGGCCTCGGACAAGACGGTGCATTGGGGGTATTTCAGCAAGAAGCTCAAGCCCGTCGTCGAGATCGCCTCAGGCGATTACGTCACGCTCGAATGCCTGACCCACCAGGCCGGCGACGATCCCGAACGGATGATCAAGGGTGATCCCGGCGCCGAGAGCGTCTACCACTGGACCAAGGACCAGAAGAACGTGAACCGGCGCGGTGCCGGTCCGATGGATGCGCCCAACGGCGCCGGCGGCGGCGAGGGCGTGCACATCCTCACCGGCCCCATCATGGTCCGCGGTGCGCAGCCCGGCGACATTCTCGAGGTGCGGATCCTCGACATGTATCCGCGCCCCTGCGCCAACCCCGAGCATAAAGGCCATGCCTTCGGCACGAACCTGGCGGCCAATTGGGGCTACCAGTACCACGACCTCATCGAGGACCCGAAGCCGCGCGAGGTCGTCACCATCTATGAGGTCGACGCCAATGGCGGCCGCGATTGGGCGCGTCCGATCTACAACTATCGCTGGGGTCCGTTCACCGATCCCAATGGCATCACGCACAAGATCTACAATTATCCCGGCTTGGTGGTGGATCCCAAGGAGTACCATCCGAAGCACGGCATCCTGAAGAACGTGCGGGTGCCGATCCGCCCGCATTTCGGCACGCTGGGCCTCGCGCCGAAGGAAGCCGACATGGTGAGCTCGATCCCGCCAAACTACACCGGCGGCAACGTCGACGACTGGCGCATCGGCAAAGGCGCGACGCTCTATTATCCGGTCTCTGTCGAGGGCGCACTACTCTCGGCTGGCGATACGCATGCCGCACAGGGCGATTCAGAACTCTGCGGCACCGCCATCGAATCCTCGTGGACGGGCCTGTTCCAGATCATCCTTCACAAGCAGAACGACATCGTCGACGGCAGCATGCTGTCACATGTCAGCTGGCCCTTGCTCGAAACCAGGGACGAGTGGGTGGTTCACGGCTTCAGCTACCCGAATTACCTCACCGACCTCGGACCGGATGCTCAGCACGAGATCTACAACAAGTCCTCCGTCGATCGCGCCATGCGCGATGCGTTCCGCAAGATGCGGGAGTTCCTGATGCATACGCAGAGGCTGAGCGAAGACGAAGCCATTTCCCTCATCTCCGTCGCCGTCGATTTCGGCGTGACGCAGGTCGTCGATGGCAATTGGGGTGTGCACGCCAGCCTCAAGAAGCGGATTTTCGCCGGCGATAACACCTGATCCGCATCGGGTGACAGAATACGCATAGCAACCATTTCTTAGCGGGTGGTGGCTAACCTTGCCTGGCCCAAGATGTGCAACTCTTGGCGCACCCCCAGAGGCCCCGCCGACGACGCCCAAGCCGGCGGGGCCTTCGCCACTCGCCTTCATGCTGATACCGCATCTTCGTCCACGGCGGCTTGTCCGCCTGGAATGACCCAGGGTAAACCGAGGCTCCGTGCGCGACCCCCTCGACAGCGCGGAGCCTCATTTATCCGTTCTCGCCGAACTGGCCGTTTCATGCTCCGACAGGGAAGACGGCCGTCTGGGCCGCGTGCCGCCGGCATCTCAATCCTCGGCGCTATGTCCGCGCATGCCCGATTATGTCGGGACATATGGGCAGGGCCGTGCCGCGCGGTTCGCGGCGATCGGCATGACGCGCCGGACATTCCGAGAACGGATTTCCATCGGCTCGGCCAACATGCTCCGGCACTACCAGAACAGACAAAGAACTCTGCCGCGACCGACGTCGAGCCTGCATTGCCTCATGGCAGCCGCTCCATAAGACCGTTGCGATAGGCGATGACGCCGCGCACGCACTACCGCCGAGCCAGGTCAGCGCCGTCCGGACGCGAGCTTGACCGCTTCCGGCCGCGCCCTGAGCCGGATCGTGGCGATGATGCCGAGGATCGGCCCGACCGCGAGCGGCGCGAAGGCATAGCGCCAGCCGATCCAGTGCACCAGGGACGGCAGAAGGTGAACCGCTCCCAAGGCCACGAGGAAGCCGGCGCAGGTCTGCACCGTCAGCATAGTGCCGACGATCTCGGGCTGGGACAACTCGGCAATGCTGGCCGAGAACTGCGCCGAATCGGCGATCACCGCGATGCCCCAGACAAAGGCAAAGGCCAGCACCACCCAAGGATTGGCACCGAACAGGAATCCCATCGAGAGCGAGCAGGCGGCGCTCAAGGTCATCGCCCAGGCGGTGAGGCGAGTGCGACCGATGCGGTCGGCGATCAGCCCGCCGCCGACGCAACCGATGGCACCGCCGAGGCCGATCGCGGTGAAGGCGGCGAGCGGAGCCCAGAACGCCGTGCGGAGGCCGAGCGTCGTCCGATAGCTTGCGGCGATGAAAGCGCCGAGCCAGGTCCACATACCGAAGAGCTCCCAGTTGTGGCCGTAATAGGCGAAATTGGCGAGGCGGAGCGCCTTGTCATGCCAGGCGATCAGCACAAAGCGCGGGTTGAACGTCGGCGTCCGCCCGTGGTTCGGTCCGAGCATGACCAATCTGATCAGGCCCGCGGCGGCAAAGGCGAGACCCGAGGTAAGGGCGATGGTGATCTGCCAATCGGCGCCGCCGAAGGCGTCGAGAAGATGCGGCGCGGCGGTGCCGAGCGTCAGCGCGCCGATGAGCAGCCCGAGCAGCAGGCCCATATCGCCCCGCTTGCCGCCACGCGTGCCGTTCTTCGCCCAGGTCGCCGCCATCTTGACCCCGATGGGATAGGTGCCGGCCACCATGGCCCCGGTGACGAAG
>DAHUYF010000064.1 GCA_027315365.1 Rhodospirillales bacterium
GGATGATGCGGCCATCTTTTCCCGAATCCTTGCAAGACGTTGACTGAGATGGACTTGCGCTGACACGCAGAGGCCACCGAGCCGTGCCGCCCGAAAGGCGGCAATTTCCGGTCCGGTCTCGACCGGCGCCGAGGTGATGGCGCCGCGGCCCGGCACTGGCCCTTGACGTCTCTCCCCTTTTTTATCTGTTGCCCCCGCGCGCGCTGAACCCATATAGGTGCCGAGAACGCGGTCGCTTGGATCCCAGAAAGGAACGGATTGCCCGTTTCCGGTGATCCAAGGAGACGCGATGTTGAGTCGCAAAGACCTCGAGCGCTACGCCACCGGCCCGGCTCATCTCGATCTGACTTTCGTGCCGACCGGGGAAGAGACGCGGCTCATTTCGGCGGCGCTTCGGGCGATCGACCAGGTTCACAGTTGCGCGACGATGCCCCGCGACGGCGACGGCGCCGATGAGCCGTCTCTCGCCGCGCAATTCGGTGCCGCACGCATCCACGCCGTCATGGTTCAGCAGTTCATCGACGGCGCCATGACGGCCGTCGAAGCACTCGCGGAGGCCGGACTGAGGCTTTCCATCGACCGCGAGAAGATGACCGCCGGGCCGCGAGGGGGAAACGCCGGTCTAGCGCTGCGCGTCGAACGTCTCGCCTGGGCGCCGGGCAATCGGCCCGAATCCCGTACCGGCCGCGTGGAGGCGTGAGATGGAGGAGACGGATTTCCTCCTGCTGTGGCGCACGGTGGCACCGGGCACTCTCCTCGCCGACCCTGCGCTGCCCGACAAGTTGCTCGCCTTCCTCACCGCGCGCCTCGAGCCTCGGGACGGCGAGGAGAGGCATCTGCTGGACATGGTCCTGCGCGACGGCGACAAGGCCGGTGATGCCGCTTTCTCCCTCGCCGGCGCCGTGTCGAAGGAGGTGTACTTTTCCGCCCCGGATCTGGCGATGTCCTGGGTTCTCCTCGCGGCACTGCGCGGCCACGATCCAGCCACCCTCGCGCTCGTGCAGACGCTACTGAAGATGCCCGACCGGCTGACCGAGTCCGCTCGCCGCGGCCTCGACGGGCCGAAGGGAAAAACGCTCTGCCGCGAGGCCGTTCGCGCGCGACGACCGGGGCTCGACTGGGGTCGGCACATTGTCGTATCCGTCCTCCGGCGTCCCGACTGGTGGCAGAAACGATTGGCTACGCCCACCATGCCTCAGAGAAGCGCGGATGCGGATCCGGTCGAAACCACAGCTGAGGACGGCACCCCGGCGCTGGTCGTCGTGAAGGAGATCGGGGTCACCGAAACCGAAGATACATGGACGGCATTTGAGGCGCTCACCGAGCCGCTGCCGCTGCGCGGCGGCGGTGTTCATCCCGAGGCGCTCCGCACAGCGCTCTCGCTCGAGTTCCCGCACATGTCTGAAGCCACAGACCGCATCACGCAGGATCTCGCGCTCCTGCGTCGCGCCGGCGTGCCGTGGGCGAGGTTTCGACCGACCCTGCTCGTCGGGCCGCCGGGAACCGGCAAGACCCGCTTCGCCCGGCGCGTGGCTCGACTGCTCGGCACCGGTTATGGCGAGGTCGGTGTGGGCGGCATCTCCGATAACCGGTTGCTCGAAGGCACCGCGCGCGGGTGGCGCGGCGCCCAACCCTGCTGGCCGCTCCTCGTCATGCAACAATCGCAGGCGGCCAATCCCGTGCTGCTCGTGGACGAGATCGACAAGGCAGTGGGGAGCCACAATGGCGACGTCAGGGCCACGCTGCTCAGCATGCTCGAACCCGAGACGGCGCGAGGCTGGTATGACGCCTGCCTTCTGGTGCCGGCAGATCTCGGACGGATTTCCTGGATCCTCACGGCTAACGCCGCGGAGGCGCTGCCCCGCCCGCTGCTCAGTCGTCTGCGTGTGATTCGAATGAGCTCCCCGGGATCGGATGCCTTCGAGGGCCTCCTCGAAGGCATCCTCCGCGATATCGCCGGCGAGCTCTCGATCGATCGCGCGGATCTGCCCGCCTTGCCCGACGAGGTCGAGGCGAGGCTGAGAGCTGGCTTTGCCGGTGGTGCCGGGATACGCGCGCTTAAACGCGCCGTCGAGGCCGCCCTCGCAGAGGCGGAGCCCAGCCCTCGTCGCGTGCATTGACCTTCTTCGGTGGCTCGACCCCGCCGGCTTGGCACGAGACGCGCCGTCGCGTCTCCGGCGATGCAAGGAGGTTGATCATGGGTCGCAAAAGTGACGTTCACGCTCGCACGCTGCTCGCTCCCTGTCGGCTGGTCACCGACTACTGGATGCGATCGGGTTACGACATGGGAATCGCGGCCACCGCCGGTGAGATGACGTTCGATTTCGACCCGACGGAGCTCGATCTCGAGGACGAGGCTGTGGAGGCGGCCGTGCGCGCTCTGGAGGCGGTGGAACATGCCCAAAGCGCGTTCCTCTGGCGCCGACCGAGGACCTACGACGAAATCATGGCGATAGAGATCGGCGAGTTACCGCCGCCGCGGACGGTGGCGGAGCGAGCGAGCGATCAGCTCACGAAGCGCCAGAAGATCCGGGCGGCCGTGGCCGTCGGCGACATCGCTCTGCCGGCGCTCGCTCGCTACGGCCTCGTTCTGGCCGTCACAACTCGCAAGGAGGAATTCGCACCAGTTCCGGCGAGCGTGGCGCCGCAATACCCCTACTCGGCGGTCGTCTGGGCGGAGCCAGTGCCGGCTATAGCTCGGAAGACCTCGAGTCGGGATCAGCCAGATGCGCCGGCCCGGTCAAGGTGACCGGTGGGGGCAGCGTCGCAAAAGACGCTGCCCGTCTTGAAGATCAAGACACGGCCGCATCCGCGGCATGCGAGAGAGCAGCGCGCACCCGGAACAGAAAGCGAGGACTTCGATGGCCGGCGCATCCATCCTTACGATCGACTTCGAGGCATCGAGCCTGCCCGCACCAGGAAGCTACCCGATTGAAGTAGCCATCGTCTCCGTCAGTGACACGACGTTGCGCTCATGGCTGATAAGGCCGGATCCACGCTGGACGGCTTTCGGTTTTTGGGATCCCACCGCCGCTCGCCTGCATGGGCTGACGCATGAGACGCTCGAGCGCGAGGGCATGCCGGCAGCAACCGTGGCCATCGAGCTCGCCGCGACCGTGGCCGAGAGCACTGTTGTCTCGGATGCGCCTGGCGCCGATGCCTTCTGGTCTCAGGTGCTCTACGCGACCGTTGGGACAAAGCCGGCCTTCGATATTATAGATCTCCGCTCAGCTGTTTATGAGATGACCGGCTTATACGGGGTGGTGGCGCGAGACGCGATCGAGGACGCGACGGAGCTGGCGCGGCGCCGGTTCCCCGAGGCTCACCGAGCCGGACCGGACGCGCGACGAACCGCGGAGGTTTTGCGAATTCTGGGGAGATTTCCGGGCAGCTAAGTCCATCGATTCGCAATTACGGTGACGTATTCGGCAGGTGGTTTTCAAGCGGCGCGACAATGAGAGCTGCGGTCGAATTTGGCGAGGATGGCGTAGAGATCGCGGTGTCATTCGGCGCGGGCAAGTGACCCCTCAATTCCACTGAATATCAGCGGCTTACGACGCTGATCGGCGCCGGGACCCCGCGCCGAATTACACGGGTGACCAACGGGCGCACCGAGCGCATCAACGATGCCGGCGGCGGCTACATGCCGTTCCGCCTGCTGCGTGCCCGCGCGATCCACGGCGAGCGGCAGCGGCGCGCGCGCGAGGCGCTCCGCCCGCTTGCGTCGGGCGGGCTCCACCGGCGGTGCAACCCGAATCTGGCGGCTGAGGATCGCCGCTTACCGGACACCGGCGCGGCCCACGCCGAATCCGCTGCCGCCGCCGGCTTCGACCCGGCGGCATCCAGCGTCGAAGTTGGCCGCAACACAGCCCGGCGCCCATCCGACTCAGCCGAGCGCCGCGGCCCGGCGCAGGCTGGCGATCATCGAGAGCTTCAGCAGGTAGTCGTAGGCAAGGGCCGGATCGCCGGCGGTCTCGCGCATGCGGCGCCGGAACTCTGCCTGCTCGGACGGGTCGCTCGCCTCGAGGTTGCGCTTGTTCTGGATGGTCTGGGTCTGCACGTATTCGACGGTGACGCCGCGGCGCTGGCGCTCATAGCGGTCGAGATCGCCGGGCTCGCCCTCGCCGCGCCAGGCGCGGGCGAGGCGCGCGGCAAGGTCGACCGCGTCGTGGATGCCGCCATTCATCCCCATGCCGCCCAGCGGGTTGTTGATATGCGCGGCGTCGCCGGCAAGGAAAGCGCGGCCCTGGCGCCAGCGCCCCGCCACGCGCTGATGCACCCGGTAGAGCGTGCAATGCGCAACCGGGTAATCGCCGCGGCCTGCGACGATCGTTGCCATCTGTGCCGCGATATAATCCGCCTCGAGCGCGTGCTCGTCGGCGACCGCCGCTGGAACCGGGAACATCACCCGCCAGAGGCCGGGGATCTGCAGCAGGAAATGCCACTGCCCGGGATCGGCGACGTAGCTCACGGGGGCGAGATCGGGGATCGCCCGGTGGAAGTCGAAAGGCGTACTGACGACGAGGAACCGCTCCGGCCAAGTGAAGCCTTCGAACTCGATGCCGAGCGCGCGCCGCACCGCGCTGCGCGCGCCGTCGGCGCCGATGAGGAAGCGGCCGCGGCGTTCGGCCATGCCGCCGCCGCGGCGCAAACCGACGACGACGCCCTCTTCGTCCTGGCGCACGGTCTCGACCGCGCTGTCGAACTCGACGGCGAAATCCGCATGGTCGCGGTAGAGCGCGTAGAGGATGCGGGTGAGCTTGAACTGCTCCGCCTGCAGCCGGAAGGGATGGCGCGTGACGTCGGCGATGCCGGAGAAGTCGAATTCGGCGATGCGGCCCGCCCGGGTGCGGTATTGCAGGCGCGGCGCCGCGAGGCCTTCGGCGATCAGCGGGCGGGCGGCGCCGAGCGCGTCCAGCATGTCGAGGGTCGGCGGGTGGAAGGTGGAGGCGCGGGATTCGTCGCTGAGCCCGGCGCCGGCCTCAAGCACGGTGACCGGGATGCCCTGGCGCGCCAGCGCCGCCGCGGCGACGAGTCCGACCGGCCCGGCGCCGGCCACGAGGATGCGGTCGTCGGAGCTCATGGCTGGGGATTCAATTCCTTCCACGGATCCTTGACCGCGGGGATGGTGGCGAACTCGACATTGGCGAGGTCGCCATCGACGCGCTCGACGCGGCGTATATAGATGTTCTGCACGATGTCGCGGGTGGCGGGATCGATGGCGATGGGACCGCGCGGGCTGTCTGGATTGCGCCAATGCGACAGCACCGCCATCTCCTTGGCGCCGTCGCCGTCGCCATGGGTGGCGGCGATCGCGGCGAAGATCGCGGCCATGCCGTCCCAGCCGGCGACCGCGTCGTAGTCGGGGATCTCCGCGGCGCCGTAGAGGCTGCGCCAGGCGGCGAGAAAGGCCTGGTTCTGCGGCCGGGTCGCGGCGACAGAATAGGGCCCGGCGCTGACCACGCCGAGCGGCGAGACGCCCATATTGGGCAGTTCGTCGTCGGTGACGAGGTCAGGGGTGGCAACGAGCTTGATGCCGGCCGCATCCATGCCGAGATCGGACCACGCCTTCATGAAAGCGATCGCCTGCTTGCCGCCGGGATTGAAGTTGAAGACCACGCCGGGATGCATGTCCTTGGCGCGTTGCAGGAAGGGCACGAAATCGGGATCGCCGACCGACACGCGCACCACGCCGAGGATGCGCCCGCCGGCTTCGCCGAAGCCCTTGGCGAAGGCCGCCTCGCCGTCATGGCCGGGGGTATAGTCGCTGACGATGGTATAAGCGGTGCGCCAGCCCTGGCCGGCGGCCCATTGGCCGAGCGGATAGGCGTTCTGCCACACCGTCCACGAGGTGCGCACGATATAGGGCGAGGCGCGGGTGATGACCGAGCCCGAGGCGTTCATGATCACCAGCGGCACTTTGGCCGCGGTGGCAACCGGCGCGATGGCGCGCGCGTTGGGCGACCAGAAGACGCCGGCGAGGAACTGCACGCGGTCGCGCGTGACCAGTTCCTGCGCCAGGCGCTTGGCCACCTCGGGATGCGGGCCGGTATCGTCGCGCCGCAGCAGCTCGAGGCGGATGCCGGGCGGCAGGTCCTTCTCATGGAGGTGGAGATAGAGCTTGACGCCACGGTCGATCTCTTCGCTGGGCTGGGCGTTCGGCCCCGAATAGGTGAGGATCAGGCCGATCTTCACCGTCTGCGCCGAGGCCGGCGTTGCCAGCAGCAGCGCTGCCAGCAAGACGCCCCATGTTGCTCTTCCTGCGGTCATCATGCCGCCTCCTCGTTCCAGCTTTAGAAGCTGCTATAGTCGCACGCAACAGGGCGCGGAGACCGGCATGCCGATGAACAAGCCTCATCTCGAATTCCATCGCCTCGACATGGACGCCGGCTGGGCCACGCCCGCGGGCTATCCGCCCGGCATCCAGCAGAAGATCCTGGCGAGCGATCTCGACGAGCCGCACCAGAGCGGTAGCCGCACGCGGCTCCTGCGTTTCGCGCCGGGCGTCCATACCACCGCGCCCTTCGTGCACGACCATTGGGAAGAGGTCTATCTCGTGTCGGGCGATCTCACCGTCGGCAACGACGCCGAAGGCCGCGGCGGCGAGAACTTCACCGCGCCCACCTATGCCTGCCGCCCGCCGGGCGTGCCGCACGGACCATTCCGATCCGAGCGCGGCTGCGTGCTGTTCGAGATCCATTACTATGACGAGAGTGGGCGATAGGCACCGGGGGAGCGGCGCGAGACCGCGGCTCCGGCGGCGGAGACACCGCCACGGCAGGTGTTTGCCCGTCGGGACCGCGCGCGTGGCGCGCCTGATCAACGCACGGACGACACCCATGCCCACGGGATCGTCATCGGCCTGTTCCGCACCCAGGGCCGGCCCGGCGGAGTGAGAAACTCGCTACTCCAGGGCGGCGTCCCAGCGGAAGAACCGGATGGGGTCGATCCTGCTCATCTCCGCAGAATCGCGCGGTCAAGCCTCCGTGGGAATCGTCTGTCGAAACGACTACGCAAGCGACCGGCCCGTGGTTGCCGTCCTCAAGGCTGAAAAACCCCCTCTCCCAACGCCCTCCGCCTGTAGGCCTAGTATCCGGCGAGCAGCCTATCTACAAGGCCGGTCGCCCCGGCCCAGTCATACGTTCGGAAGCTGTGGCCGCGCGTCACGAACTGCGCGCCGGCATAAAACATTTCATATTGTGTGTGGCGCGAGCCGAACTCGGAACCGATTGCATCCCACACCGCCTTCAGAAACTTTACCCGTTCCTTCGGCGCGACTGCCGGGGAACGCTGCGTCTTGTCGATGATCGCTGCCAGTTCCGGGTTACCGAAGTCGGCGATGGAGGACGGGAGCATAATGAGTGAACCGCCCGCCAGATCGCGTATAGTGTTGACGACCTGCGGATAGAGTTCCTGCGTGAGAACCTGGGCCGAATACATGAAGTGGCGGTTCGGAACGAACCATTTGCCGCGCTTCTCGCCGGCAACTTCCATTCCGTTCATCATTGCGTCGACCATGGAGGACTGAGCGGCCAGATAGCCCAGCTTTTCTCGAACCTGCGGCATGGCGGACGTGCCGATAGTATCGGCAAGTTTCCGAGCGAGACCCACCAAGAATCTGATCTTCACCGACAGCCGAATTTGTGCCTGGTAATTCTGATAGGCATGGCCGGCTGTGTCATGGAATTGCGCGCGACACACGTCCGTATCGCGATAGACGAAAACTCGCTCCCAAGGCACCTTGACGTCACTGAAATACATGAGCGCGTCGTTCTCGTCGAAACGCGACGAGATGGGATTGTCGAAGACCGAGACGGCGGAGGCCTCATAGGATTTCCGGGACAGCACCTGCAGTCCCGGCGCATTCATCGGGATGGCGAAGGACACCGCAATATCCTCCTCGCCGGGCTTCAGCGGCTGGAGATTGGCGACGAGCACCTCGTTGGCCATGACCGAGCTCGTTCCGAGCATCTTGGCGCCGCGAATGGTAAGCCCTGTGGAGTCCTCGTCGACGATGCGCGCCACCAGATCGTTGTCCTGCTGCCCCCAGTCCTTCGAGCGGTCGGCCTGCGGGTTGATAATTACATAAGTTAGAAACAGGTCGCTGCGTCGCGCGTGGTCGAGATAACCCAGCAGCGCATTGGCGCGATCGGCGCCATGACGTTCGAAAACCTCGATGCCCATGGCTTGTCCAACCAGCGCCGACGCCACGTGGTCCGGCGAGCGTCCCATGAAACCGAAGCTGCACTGCGCCCATGCCGTCAGCGCCTTGCGCCTCGCCACCAGCTCCTCGTACGAGGTCGGCATCTGCCAGGAGCGGCTCACTCGACGGCTCGAGCCCTCCGGCATGAAGGTCATGAGCTCGAGATTTTCCGGCTGCGCCTGAAAGTCGTAGAGAGACGCCGCGGAGTGAACCGCGTTGCGGAAGGCGGGATGGGTCGTGACATCATCGACGCGCTTTCCGTCGAGATAGATCGTGCGTCCGTCCCGAAGCGACTTCAAGTGATCGGCCCCGGTCTTGCACGCGGTCATGGAACTTCTCCTCCCTGCTTGCACGTTCGCCGCGGCCGGAAAGGGGTTGGTCGCCCGCTCACTGCCGAGCGTACGACGCCGAACGCTCTCTTTGCGGCGCGTTGCAGCCCCTTCCGGCACTTTGTCGCTCGGTGGCGACCGCAACATATTATAAGAATACCTTTTTCAATAAGCTTTTCAACGACGCTGAATTGAACTAGCCTGATTCCCGTAATGTCCTGGTTCGCGCCGCGAACGCCGGGGGGCGCCGCGCCGAATCGGGTGCGTGTCGGTGGCGGCGGGTCGCCATAATGGCCGGCCCGAGCATGAGTTTGTGCCTGACGACATCCTCCGGCAGGAGGCGGTGTATTGGTGCGGATACCCAACGAGGGAGGGCTCGAAATGAAACGCAGATTATCTTATTGGGCGGCCGCTATCAGCGCGACGGCGCTCATGGCCGGAACAACATCGTCGTGGGCGGCCAGCGACGTCCAGAGTGCCGCTGCGCCGCCGGAGATCGAGATTGGCGCAATCGTACCCAGCAGCGGGCCCTTCGCCGAGTGGGGCAAGGCAAACACGATCACGCTCAAAATGCTCGAGGATAAAGTGAACGCCGTGGGAGGCGTGAACGGTGCCAAGCTGCACATTGTCATCTATGATGATGGGGCTCGGCCTGCTCAGGCGGCCAATCTCGTTCGGAAGCTCGCCGACGATGATAAGGTCCTGGCGATCGCGGGTCCGCTGACCAGCAGCGCCGCGGAGGTGGCCTTTCCCGTGGCCAACCAGGCCAAGCTGGTGGCCACATCGCAGGCATCCTCCAAGCCGGGCGTGGCGGCAAACAACCGCCCCTGGGCGTTCCGCAACACCGTTGACGAGGGAGTGCTCGCAAAGTCGACGGTTCCGTATTTCAAGAAAGCCTTCGGTATCCGATCGGTCGCGATCGTCTACGACGCGAAGGACGCCGTCTCCACAGCCATCGCCAACCGTGTGATGCCGGCGATCGTGAAAGACAACGGTATCAACATTGTCAACGGTGCCAGCCCGATCAGCTTCAACACCGGTGACATCGACGTGAGCGCTCAGGTCACCGCGCTAAAAGGCCTTAATCCCGACGGTGTCGTCATCGGCGCCGATTACAGCCAAGCCGTGACCGTCATCCGCGAAATGAAGCGCCAGGGTTTCGTCAAGCCCGTGATCGGCGGTACGCCGCTAATTTCCTCGGCGATCCTGAAGGCTGCTCCAGACCTCCCGATCGTCGCGCCCGCGACCTACTACCCGGGCGTCGAGGGCGAAGGCGCGGCCAACTTCACCAAGGACCTGACGCCTCTGCTGAGGAAGGGGAGTGGCCTGCCAGCCGGGATCGAGCCGAGCATGTATGATGCGAACATCTACGAGATCGTCAGCATGTACGTCGACGCCGTCCGCAAGGGGGGTGTTGCGCTGCAGGCGCCTAAGCTTGCATCGGACCGGGAGAGAATTATGAGCTATATGACCGGTCTCAAAGGATTCCGGGGCCTGAGCGGGCCGATCTCCTTCAACAAGGACGGCGACGCGATCAAGGCTTTCTTCGTCGTTCTGGGGAAGGACGGCAAATGGACCGAGCAGGTTCGCGGCTGCAGCGGTCCGGACGGCAAAGGCTGCTGATCGCGCAGTTCCGTTTAGTCGGCGGCGGGTCGATCGGCGCTCACTTCGGCCGGTCTGCCACCGTCGCTTGATCAAGGCGCGCTTGGATGTTGCTTCAGCAGCTTATCAACGGCCTAACGCTGGGTGCCGTCTACACGTTGATTGCCCTGTCGTTCTCGCTCGTGATGGGCATCCTCGGCGTCTTGAATCTGGCGATCGCCGAGTTGTTCATGCTTGGCGGTTATTGCGGGCTGACGCTGATCATCATGGGCCACTCGGTATGGCTCGCCGTCCCTGCCGCAATGGCGGTTTCGGGGGTGCTGGCCGTTGTCGTCGAGAGGGTGGCGTATCGCCCATTGCGTGACGCACCGATGATCATGCCGCTGCTGAGCACACTCGCCTTTTCAATCATATTCCAGAACGTGGCCGTGAATGTGTGGGGCTCGGATCCGCTGCAGCTTCCCGACGCGCTGGCTGATGCGCGGCTGAGTCTCGGCACCGCAAGCATCGGCATCATGCAGCTCGCGGTGATCGTGGTCACGGTTCTGCTGGTAGTGGCACTTGGGGTGATCGTGCAGAGCACGAAGCTGGGACGAGGGCTGCGCGCCGTCGCTGAAAATCGCGAAGTTGCGCGTATCCTGGGGGCCCCTGCTTCTCGGCTGACCACGGCGGCGTTCGCGCTGTCTGGTTCGCTTGCCGGAGCCGCCGGCGTCCTGATCGGCTTTCATTACGCGGCAATAACGCCCTATGTCGGCGTCGATACCGGCCTGAAGGCTATTGCCGTAATGGTCGTCGGCGGGTCGACCCGCATCTGGGGCGTGTTGATCGCCGGCCCGCTGATCGGGGTTGCCGAGGTTTTGAGCGTCGTCTATGGCGGCTCAGCCATTCGCGACATGGTCGTGTACGGCCTGATGATTCTCGTTCTTCTGCTTCGTCCCCAAGGAGTATTGGGCGGCTCGAGCATGCCCGAGGGAGAGCGGGTGTGATGTCGACATATGCAGCAGGCCTTTCCGCTGACATAGGCATCGCATTGCTGGGCGGATTGAGCGTCTACGTGATCCTTGCGACGGGGCAACTGTCGCTTGGAAATGCGGCATTCATGGCCGTGGGCGCCTACCTCGCTTCGGCGCTCACGGTTTATGCCGGTCTTCCGCTTACGGCAGCCCTGATGCTGGCCGGACTTGCGAGCGGTTTTCTCGGTGTTCTCGTCGGCTTTCCGGCCCTCCGGCTGCGTGGCATCTATCTCGCTATGGCGACGTTGGGTTTCGGC
Source organism: Rhodospirillales bacterium (assembly GCA_027315365.1). GTDB lineage: Bacteria > Pseudomonadota > Alphaproteobacteria > ATCC43930 > CGMCC-115725 > DAHUYF01. Next base: position 11,405 of record DAHUYF010000064.1, read on the forward strand.
GAGATGACGCGTAGCTTCTTTCTGGATTTCGCGCCCGCCGGCGGCGCCGGTGGTTTCCGCGGCATGGGTCCGGTCTCGACGGCTTATATATGGGCATGGAGCGCGAGCCTGCTCGTCGGGGTCGTCCTGCTCGAGCGGTCGCGGCTGTGGCTCGAGTTCCGCGCGGTAAACGACGACGAGCGCGCCGCCGATCTGATCGGCCTCAACACGACCGCGATCAAGGTCGGCGCGTTTGGACTGGGCGCGGCAATCGCGGGTGTCGCCGGCGGCTTGTTCGCCTACCATCAGCTTTACATTGAACCCGGGATGTTCGGGTTCGACCGTTCGATCGAAATGGTGCTGTACGTGGTTCTCGGCGGCTCGACCGTCGCCGTCGGGCCGCTGCTCGGGGCGACGCTGTTGGTGCTGTTGCCCGAGTTCCTTCGATTTCTCGCAGATTGGCGCCTTGCGGCCTTCGGTGCACTGCTGATCCTGGTGCTGCTGTTCCGCCGGCAGGGGATCATCGACCGCGGGATGTTCCGGGGCCTCTCGCGGCGAAAGTGGGCGACGCCATGAGAGCGCCGGACAGCGTGCTCGAGTTTCGGGGCGTGGTGAAGCGGTTCGGTGGGATCAGCGCCCTCAACGAGGTGGACTTTGTCGTGCCGCGTGGCCAAATCGTCGGATTGATCGGGCCGAACGGCGCCGGGAAAACGACGGCGTTCAACCTGGCCAGTGGAGCTTATACGACCACCGCCGGTGATATCATCTTCGAGGGGAGATCGACCATCGGGCTGAAACCGTACCAAGTCGCGCGCCGCGGCATTGCGCGGACGTTCCAGAACATTCGCTTGTTCCGTAGCATGACCGTATGGGAGCACTTGGTCGTCTCGAATCGTGAGAAGTCCCGGATCAGGAATATCTTGCCGTTCGGAGGCGCCGGTCGCGAGACATGCGAGCGCTCTAGAAGGATACTCGACCTTACCGGGCTCACTGCCTTCCACGACCGGCTCCCCGTCAGCCTCCCCTACGGTATGCAGCGCAAGGTGGAGATCGCGCGCGCTCTGGCTTCTCAGCCCCGTCTGCTCCTTCTGGACGAGCCGGTGGCCGGCATGAATCAGGATGAAGCGGGCGAATTGCTGGAGTTACTGCTCCGCCTGCGGCGGGAGGGCCTCACGATTCTGGTGATCGAGCATGATATGCCGTTCGTCATGAATCTATGCGATCACATCTATGTCCTGGATTTCGGGCTGGTGATCGCCGGCGGACGCCCGGAGGAGGTGAGGCGCGATCCCGTCGTTCTCAGCGCCTATCTGGGTGAGGACGGCGGATGCTCGAGGTGAAGGGGCTCTCCGTGCATTACGGACCAATCCATGCCGTCAAGGGCATCGATCTGCGGATCGATCGGGGTGAGATCGTGGCCCTCCTTGGTGCGAACGGCGCCGGCAAGACGACCGCGTTGAAGGCAATTGTCGGGCTGCTGCCCTATGCGGGCGAGGTGTGGTATGAGAGCCGCCGACTGCCGCAAGGCGCGGCTGAGAAGATGGCTCGACGCGGCCTCGTGCTCGTGCCCGAAGGTCGTGGAATCCTCAGCCGCATGAGTGTGGAAGAGAATCTGTGGATGGGTGCCTATGTGCGCCGCGACCGTTCGGCGGTGGTCCGGGACATCGCCGGTATGATAGAGCGCTTTCCCATCCTTCGCGAGCGCCGCAATGCGCCGGCGGGCCTGCTGAGCGGCGGGGAGCAGCAGATGCTGGCGATCGCCCGTGCGCTGCTGGCAAGGCCGCGTCTGCTGGTTCTCGATGAACCGTCCCTGGGGCTTGCGCCCCTGATGGTCGAGCGCGTGTTCGAGATCGTCTCGGACCTTCGGCGAACCGGCCTTACCGTTCTGCTTGTCGAACAAAAGGCGCGGCAGGCCTTGAGCGTAGCCGACCGCGCCTACGTGATCGAACTTGGCCGCGTTAGCGCGGCCGGTCCTGCAGCGGAGTTGGCCCACGGATCAGCGCTGGCCGACGCATTCCTCGGGGGGGAGAGATGACCACAGGTGCGCGACCACTTTCCTTAGCGGACCAAAAAATGCAAAAGGTGACACGCTCTATGTCGAAAAAGAGACGAGCGTCGGGTAAAGGGAAAACCGCAAGAGGTAACGTCGCCGTCAAGCTCGCCGAGTCGGTCCCACGGCCGCGGCTGCCGCTCACGGTGTCCCTGCCGCAGCTTTTGCAAGAGGGCTCAGATCGTCAGTTCCGGCGGCTGGTGCATAGCCTGTTCGGCTTCCTCGCGCGCCATGAGGCGGTTCGCGACGGCCATGCGGCGACGATAGGCCTTGCGGGCATCGAATATACAGTGCTCATCTCGATCGCCCATCTGTCCGTCGATGGCGACGTGAGCGTCAAGATTGTCGCGGACCATCTTCACGTCACCGGCGCGTTCGTCACTACCGTCTCCGGGCGCCTTCTCGAAATGGGGCTGATCGACAAGCAAAGTGATCCTGCGGACCGGCGGCGCGTCCGCCTGACCGTCGCCGAGAAGGGGTATACGCGCTTGGCGGAACTGGCGCCGATACAGCGTCAGGTCAATGACGTCGAATTCGGCTGCCTGTCGGCGCATGAGTTTCATCAGCTCATCGGGCTGGTCGAGCGTCTCATCGACGCCGGCAGCCGCGCGGTCGACTTACAGAAATACCTGCTGGCGGCGCGTCCTGAGCAGCGTGGCAGGCGCCATGGCTCCACGCCGGGCGTGGCGGCCCGGACATGAAGGGCCGAAACACACAGGGCCGACGCCGACGGCCGGGTGCCTCGGCCATGTGCTGAATGCGGGCATCTGGCGGAGCATGCTCGTTGTATGAGTTTCTGCGCGACTTCGGAGGGCCATCATGAGGACAGCAATCGTAAACCTGGCGACGATCGTAACCGGCGATTGGCGAGACCCGTATGCGCGCGGCGACTCCCTTCTGATGGAAGACGGTCGGATCGAAGTGGTCGGAACGCTGTCGGCCGAACAGACGCGCTCCTGCGATGTGGTGATCGATGCCGACGGTGCCACCGCCATTCCTGGCCTGATTGACTCACAGGTCCACAACACCTTCGGCGATTATACGCCCCGTCAGAAAACGGTCGGCTTCCTCGAAAGCTATGTCCATGGCGGAACGACGACCAGCATCAGCGCGTCGGAAGTTCATGTTCCCGGCCGGCCCAAGGATCCAGAGGGCGTCAAGGCGCTCGCTGTCGCCGCGATGAAGTGCTTCAAGGATTTTCGTCCGGGCGGCATGCGGGTCTACGCCGGGTCCATCATCCTGGAGCCCGGCCTGACCGAAGCCGACTTCCAGGAGGTCGCGGCAAAGGGCGTGTGGCTCGCCAAGGCGGGCTTCGGTGCCGTAAAGACGCCCTATGACTATGTGCCGATGGTCGCCTGGGCGAAGAAGCACGGCATGATAACGACCCTGCACACCGGCGGCTCATCCATCCCGGGCTCTTCCGGCATCTGGGCAGATCATCTGATCGCCATGGATCCCGACGTTTCCTTCCACGTCAATGGCGGCCCTGTGGCGATGCCTGACGAGGACTTTCCGCGGGTCGTCAACGAAAGCAAGGTCGCGCTCCAAGTCTGCACCGCGGGCAATCTCCGCACCCTGCTGCTGCTGGCGGATCTTGTCCAAAAGACGAACCAGTTCGACCGCTTCCTGATCGCCACAGATACGCCGACCGGCAGCGGCATCATGCCGCTCGGCATGATGTACACGATTACCCATCTCGCCAGCCTGACGAAGATGCCGGTGGAGTGGGCGATCGCGGCCGCAACGGGTAACAACGCTGTGGTCTATCGGATCAACAGCGGATTTCTCAGGCCAGGACGCGATGCGGACGTGGTCATTCTGGATGCGTGCGTCGGTGGGTCGAAGAGCACCGCGCTTGACGCATTGCGTAATGGGGATATCGCCGCTGTCGCCGCGGTCGTCACGGATGGCGTACCGCGCTTTGTCGGGCGCAGTCGCAATACGCCGGCGCCGATGAAGCGGGTCCGCGTTGCCGAATGCCGCGTTCCGCAGGACTACGGTCTGACGGCGCATTGAACGATGGTCGTCCGCACATTTACGGTTCCAGAGAGCATAAGGCGAGGAGGGGGTAATGGAGCTCAGAATCCGACGGACGTTCACCCTGGTCGAAGAGCGGCGGATCGAGGCGGGTCAGGCTGCGGACATGCCGCTTCGCAAGGTGGCGGCCGTGGTCGTCGTCGAAAATCCGTATGTCGGCCGCTATGTGGCCGATCTTGAGCCGATGGTCGAGGCGAGCGCCGGTTTAGGGAGGCAGATCGCGGCGCAAGCCATTGCGGCCCTCTCGCCGTACGAGGCTCAGAGTTATGGCAAGGGTGGGATCGTTGGGATCGCCGGCGAACAAGAGCATGCAAACGCGCTGCTAACCACTGCATTCGCCAATCCGATTCGAGCCGCCATGGGCGGCGGCGACGCGTGGATATCGTCCATGACCAAGGTTGCTGCTCCGGGTACGCTAATCGATATTCCGATGAACAGCACGGCGGATATCTATGTCCGATCCCATTACGACGGGATGACGATAGTGCTTCCCGACACGCCTCTGCCAGACGAGATAGCGATCATCTTTTGCCTCGCAAATCGCGGCCGATTGAATGCGCGTGTGGGCGGCCTCTCCTATCATCAAGCGATCAAGTCGCGCGCCTCAGGCACGAGCGGGTGACCAGCGGCGACCCACGATGAGCGATCAACTGAGACTTCTGACGGCCGCATGTGTTGCAGAGCGAAACAAGCCCGTCTTCGAGGCGTGCGATGAGGCGAATCAAGCCGAGTTTGGCAACCAGGCGAGGCGCGGGACGCCCCCGCATCTTGGCCCCTGGATCTATCTGCCTGCTTTCATGGTCGCAACCATGCGCCGCGCGGCTGAGCTCGGCTAGGCCCTTTTCGTTGCCATCGTTCGACGGTTGCTATGAAGGGAGAACCAATGTCCGGAACCACGTTGACCGTCACCCTGCAAGAACGGGTCGCCTCGCGGCGGGAGGCGATAACGGTCCAGAACTGCGTCATTGCGGGCTGGACGGGCCGCGATCCGGCCGCCGTGGAAAGACACATTGCCGAACTCGAAGCGCTTGGCGTGAAGCGTCCGGTGTCGACGCCTGTCTTCTACCGGGTGTCCGCGTCACGGCTGACCACGGATAAGGAGATCGAGGCGACGGGCGCGCGCTCCAGCGGGGAAGTGGAGTTCGTGCTGATGCAGACCGGCGACCGACTCTGGGTAGGCGTCGGTTCCGATCATACCGATCGAGAGGTTGAGACCTACAGCGTGACGGTCTCCAAACAGATGTGCGACAAGCCGATCGGCGATCTGTTTTGGCTGTTTGATGATGTCGTCGGGCACTGGGACAAGTTGATGTTGCGTTCCTTTATCGTCGAGGGTGAACAGAGGACGTTGTATCAGGAAGGAAGCGTCACAGCCATGCTGGCGCCGCAGGACCTGATTCGACGCTTCGCTCCGGGAGGTGCGTTGCCAAACGGGACGGTGATGCTTTGCGGGACACACTTGGCCCTTGGCGGCGTCCGCTTTACCCAGCGCTTCGAATTCGAACTCGAGGACCCGATGCTTGGGCGGGCGATTCGACACGGCTACGCCATCCGCACCCTGCCGGTTCTGGGGTGAGGTCG
>DAHUYF010000083.1 GCA_027315365.1 Rhodospirillales bacterium
GGCGCGCGATTTCACGCACCTGCTCGGCAACCGCAACTGCTATGCTGGCGGCAGTGAATTGCAGGCGAAAGCGATGAGGTTTTTCCTTCCCGCTGCGTCGTGCTCCAGGCCGCTGGTGCGATGAGCGCAGACGATCCGAAGGCCGCGCCGGCGGGTGGCGCGCGGCCACGTGTCGCCGCCTATCCGCGCATCGCGGCGGCGCTTAGCGTCGGGGTTGCCGCGCACGACCGGCGCAGCGGCGCTTCGCTTCGGTCCGCTACGATCGGCGGCGGTCCGCGCTTCGAGCCCGCGGCGACGAAGGAGCGCCGCGGGCCCGGCGAGCTCGGCCCGATGCGCGACTCCGACCGCCCGCGTCCGCCGCGTCCGCGCCGCCCGCCCGGCCTCCCGGCGGAGGAGTCGGAAGCGGCGTCACCCGCCGGCGCAGCGGCCGCGGCGAGAGGGCGTGAGGGCAATGCCGAAGGGCACCCGGCGCCGGGAGCGGGGATGGTGGGCTTTCCCGGGTTCGGCGTCCATCTCGGCGAGCTCGGCAGCCCGGCGAAGCCGGGAGCCGATGCCGGCTCGAGCGGCGGCTTACCGCCGGCCGGTTTCCTCGGGGCGCGCCTGCGCGCCGTGCCGAGCCTGGTCGATGTCAGCGTCTCGATCGGCGGCGATCCCGGTCGCAGCCGCGGCGCCAGCCGCTGGACGGCGCCGCTGCGCGCGCTGGCGGCCAAACGGTCGAGCCGCGCGGCGACGAGCGGCGCTGCCGCGCCAAGCACGGCGGTGGCGACCCGCTCCGCCGCTCGCGTAGCGGCGGCAGCCGTGCCGGCCGCCGCTCTCCCGGCCGAATTGGCGCCTGCCGACGCGACCGCACCGTCGCGGCCGGGCGGATTACGGCGTGCGACGCGCTATGTCGTCAACGGCATCCTCGACATCGCCATCCGCCGCTTTCGCGCCGGCAGCCTGCCCGGCCGCGGCTGAAAGCCCGATATTCCATAGGGGCGCCCCAGCCGACATGCTAAGCTCCGGTACCGCCTGAGTGCCGGGGAACGTTGCCGCCGCCGCCATGTCCGACGTCAAAGCGCTCATCGCCAAGCTCAACCCGGTCTGCAAGCGCGCCCTCGAAACGGCGGCCGAGCTGTGCCTGGCGCAGACGCATTTTTCGGTCGAGATCGAGCACCTGCTGCTGAAGCTGGTCGAGACACCCGACGGCGATCTCCAGCGCGTGCTGCGGTATTACGAGATCGATGCCGGCGCCGTCGCCAAACAGATCAACGCGGCGATCGAGAAGCTGAAGCGCGGCAACAGCCGCACGCCCAGCCTGTCGCCGCATCTGCTGCAGCTCTTCGAGGCAGCCTGGGTGACGAGTTCGCTGCGTCTCGGGCAGCCGACGATCCGCTCGGGCGCGGTACTGCAGGCGCTGCTCGAGGAGACGGCACTGCGTGGGCTGCTGCTGGAGGCCATACCGCTCCTCGCCACCCTGCCGCGCGGCCGGCTGCTGGAGGATCTGCCGGAGCTCGTGCGCGGTACCGCCGAGGACCCGCCGGCGCAGGTGGCGTCGAGCGCCCCTGCCGCGCGGGGCGAGAATGCTTCCCCGCGGCAGCAGGCGCTCGACGCCTATACCATCGACCTCACCGCCGAAGCCCAGGCCGGCCACATCGATCCCATCATCGGCCGCGACGCCGAGATCCGCCAGATCGTCGACGTCCTGATGCGACGGCGCCAGAACAACCCGATCCTCACCGGCGAGGCCGGGGTCGGGAAGACGGCGATCGTCGAGGGCTTCGCCCAACGCATCGTGATGGGCGACGTACCGCCGGCGCTGCGGGCGGTTCAGGTACGCATCCTCGATCTCGGATTGCTGCAGGCGGGTGCCGGTATCCGCGGCGAGTTCGAGAACCGGCTGAAGCAGGTGATCGACGAGGTCCGCGCCTCGCCGCGACCGATCGTGCTGTTCATCGACGAGGCCCATACCATGATCGGCGCCGGCGGCGCGCCGGGGCAAAGCGACGCCGCCAATCTGCTGAAGCCGGCACTGGCGCGCGGCGAGCTCCGGACCATCGCCGCTACCACCTGGGCCGAATACAAGAAATACTTCGAGAAGGACCCGGCGCTGGCCCGCCGCTTCCAGGTGATCAAGGTGGAGGAGCCGAGCGAGGAGGCGGCGATCGCCATGCTGCGTGGCCTGGTGGCGAAGCTCGAGCGCCATCACGGGGTGCGCATCCTGGAGGAAGCGGTGGGCGAAGCGGTGCGCCTGTCGCATCGCTACATCGCTGGCCGCCAGCTGCCGGACAAGGCGGTGAGCCTGCTCGATACCGCAGCAGCTCGCGTCGCCATCGCCCAGGCCAGCCAGCCGCCGGCGCTGCAGGACGCGATCCGACGCTGCGAGGCGCTGGCGGCGGAGATAGCGCTGCTGGAGCGCGAGAAGATCGCCGGGCGCGACCACGCCGAGCGCATCGACCGGCTTCTGGAGGAGCAGGCGCATTGCGAGGAGGCGCGCCATCGCCTCGCCGCGCGCTGGGAGCAGGAACGCGCGACGGTGCGGCGCATCGCCGAGCTCGAGCGCGAGATCGAAGGTGCTGCTCCCGGCAAGGATATTGCCCGGCTGCTGGTCGCCCTGGGCGGCGTGCGGCTCGAGCTGGAGGCGATCCAGGAGGGGGACGCGATGGTGCCGGCGCATGTCGACACCCGCGTCATCGCCGAGGTGGTTTCCGGCTGGACCGGCATTCCCGTCGGCAAGATGCTGAGCGACCGCATCGCGACGGTGCGCAATCTCAAGGCGCGGATGATGGAGCGCGTCGTCGGCCAGGAGGCCGCACTCGACATCATCTGCCGGCGCATGCAGACCTATCATGCCGATCTCGGCGAGCCCGGCAAGCCCACCGGCGTGTTCCTGCTGGTCGGCCCGAGCGGCGTCGGCAAGACCGAGACGGCGATCACGCTCGCCGATCTGCTTTATGGCGGCGAGCGCACCATGATCACCGTCAACATGTCGGAATACCAGGAGGCGCATTCCGTCTCCGGCCTCAAGGGTGCGCCGCCGGGCTACGTCGGTTACGGCAAAGGCGGCGTGCTGACCGAGGCGGTGCGCCGCAATCCCTACGCCGTCGTGCTGCTCGACGAAATCGAGAAGGCGCATCCCGACGTGCTCGAACTCTTCTATCAGGTCTTCGACAAAGGCGTGCTCGAGGACAGCGAGGGCCAGGCTGTCAATTTCAAGAACGCCACCATCCTGCTCACCAGCAATATCGGCGCCGACACCATCATCGACATGGCGCGCGCCAGCCGCGGCGCGCTCGACGCCGAAGAGACCGTCGCGGCAATCCGGCCGGAGCTGGTGCGGCATTTCAAGCCGGCGTTTCTCGGCCGCCTTGTCGTCGTCCCCTATCTGCCGCTCGGCGACGACCAGATCGAGGAGATCGTGCGCCTGAAGCTGCGGCGGGTGCAGGAGCGATTCTGGGACACCTATCGTGCCGAGCTCACCTGCTCGCCCGAGGTCGTCGGCGCGATCGCCGCGCGCTGCGGCGAGATCGACACCGGCGCGCGCGCCATCGACAATCTTCTGACCAACACGCTGCTGCCGGAACTTTCCGGCGAGATCCTGGCCCGCGTCACCGAAGGCGGCGCCTTCGAGATCGTGCATATCGACCTCGACGGCAAGGGCGGCCTGCGCTTCCTCTTCGACGAGCCTGTGCTCGCGGCGCGGTGAAATGAGCGTTCTCGGCTATACGCAGACCGGCTACGCCTTCACCGTCACCACGCCGCTCGGCGCGGACATGCTGCTGCTGCAGTCCTTCGAGGGCGAGGAGCGTCTTTCGGCGCTGTTCGAGTTCCGCCTCGACATGGAATCCGAGCATGGCGATCTCGACTTCACCCAGGTGGTTGGCCAGCCGGTCACCGTCACCGGCACCGACAAGGACGGCAACAAGCGCTATTTCAGCGGCATCGTCGCGCGCATGGTGCAGAGCGGGCTCAGCTACCGCTTCGATCTGCGGCCCAAGCTGTGGGAGCTGACGCTCGCCTCCGACAACCGCATCTTCCAGAGCAAGTCGGTACCCGACATCGTCAAGCAGGTGCTGCAGGAGCAGGGCGTCACCGACGTCCAGGATTCGCTCACCGGCACCTACAGCCAGCGCGACTACTGCGTGCAATATCGCGAGACCTGCTTCGACTTCATCTCGCGGCTGATGGAGGAAGAGGGTATCTTCTATTTCTTCCAGCATGCCGACGGCAAGCACACGCTGGTGCTCGCCGACGACGCCAGCGCCTTCCAGCCCTGCGCCAACCTTGCCTCCGTCGCCTTCAAGCCGGAAACCGCCAAGGCCTGGGAGGAGCAGGATCTCGTCACCAGCCTGAGCCTCGAGGCAGCCGTCGTCACCGGCAAATACCAGACCGAAGACTTCAATTTCGAGACGCCGGCGACGCAGCTGCTGTCGACCACCACCGGCGCCGGCAGCACGCTCCAGGTCTACGAATATCCCGGACTCTACCAGAGCAAGGACGAGGGCGACGCCTACGGCAAGAAGCGCCTCGACGCGATGGAAGTGGCGGCGCGCCTGATCAGCGGCGAAAGCACCTGCCGCACCTTCTGCGCCGGCTACACCTTCACCCTGACCGGCCATCCGCGCAGCGATGTCAACGATACCTATGTGCTGCATCGGGTCGGCCATTCCGGCGGGCGGCGACACTACCGCAACAGCTTCCTCGCCTTTCCCTCCAGCGCCAGCTTCCGGCCGCCGCGGGCGACGCCGAAGCCGCGCATCTACGGCACCCAGACCGCGATCGTCACAGGCAAGTCGGGCGAGGAGATCTGGACCGATCAATACGGCCGCATCAAGGTGCAATTCCATTGGGACCAGCTCGGCCAGAACGACGAGAACAGCTCCTGCTGGATCCGCGTGGCGCAGGGCTGGGCCGGCAAGAATTGGGGTGCCCTTTTCCTGCCGCGCATCGGCCAGGAGGTCGTGGTGAGCTTCCTCGACGGCGATCCCGACCGGCCGCTGGTCACCGGCGCGGTCTATAACGGCCAACAGCCGGTGCCCTATACGCTGCCCGACGAGCAGACCAAGAGCACGGTCAAGAGCAACTCGTCGAAAGGCGGCGGCGGCTTCAACGAAATCCGCCTCGAGGACAAGGCGGGCAGCGAGGAGTTCTACCTTCATGCCCAGAAGGACATGAAGATCGACGTGCTCAACGACCAGACCACCGCCATCACCAACAACCGCACCGTCACCGTCCAGGAAAAGGACGACAGCCTGACGGTATCGAAGGGCAACCGGTCGGTGACCGTGAGCCAGGGCAACGAGATGCTGACCGTGAGCCAGGGCGACCGCACCATCGCGGTGAGCCAGGGCAAGGAGACGCACAGCGTGCAGAGCACGCGCGATGTCACCGTCACCGGCAACGAGACCCATACCAACAAGGCCGATTTCACCCAGACCGTCAGCGGCAACTATACGCTCAAGGTCACCGGGACGCTGACCATCCAGGCGACCGGCGACCTCACCCTCAAGACCGATGGTGCGCTCACGGTGCAGTCCGGCACCTCGCTGACGGTGAAATCGGGCACCGACCTCGCCGCCAGTTCCGGCACCGCCCTCAGTCTCAGCGGCGGCACCACCATGGAGATCAAGGGCAGCGCCTCGGGCACCGTCGATGGCGGCGGCATGCTGACGGTGAAGGGCGGCATGGTGAAGATCAATTGAGGCGGCGATGAGCGCGGACAACGGCAGCGCCCCGGCCGGGGCGGTCAGGGTGACGCGGACGGCCGAGGGCGGGGCGGTGGCTTCCGAGGCGCAGATGAGCGGCGGCGTGCTGTCGGGACCGGCGGTGAGCTATCACGCGAACGGCGCCACCGCCGAAACGGCGACGTTCAAGGACGGCAAGCTCGACGGCGAGCGGGTGGAGTACGATCCCGCCGGGCGGGTGGTCGCGCGGATGTCATTTCGCGACGGCGTGCTCGACGGGCCGATGATCGTCTATGCCGACGGCCGGAAGCTCGCCGAAATGCCCTATGTGAACGGCGTCCTCGACGGCGAGATGAAGAGCTATGACCCGGCCGAACGGCTGCAAAGCATCGCGCCCTACCGGCAAGGCAAGCTCGAGGGGGTGATGCAGGTCTTCCATCCCGGCGGTGCCAAGCTGCGCGAGGCGCCCTACAAGGCGGGGCTGCTCGAGGGCGAGGCGATCGATTACTGGGAGAGCGGCGCCGTGCGCCAGCGCGCGCACTGGCACGGCAATCTGCTCGACGGCGCGCTCACCACCTATCACGAGAGCGGCGCCGTCAACGAGCAGGCGGTCTATGCTCAGGGCAAGCTGGTGTCGCGCGACCAGGCGGCGCAGCCGGCGGCGGAGAAGCCGCCGAAGCGAAGCTGGATCGACAAGGCGTTTGGCGGCTGAAGCGGAGGAGGGCGGAGCATGGGGCTTCAGGTCGTGGCGGGGGCGCTGTTGCAATGCAGCTTCGGCGCGGCGCCGAGTTCGCTCAACGTCTTGCCGGCCAATCTCACCAATGCCGGCGGCCCGCCGGCGGCGAACATCATGGACTATGCGCCGATGGTTAACATCATGCCGTTCGGCATGTGCAACAGCATCGCCAACCCGACCGTGGCGGCGGCAACGGCGGCGGCGCTGGGCGTGCTGACGCCGATGCCCTGCATCCCCAATACCGTGGCTCCCTGGGCTCCGGGCTCGCCGACGGTGATGATCGCCAACCTGCCGGCGCTCAACGACGGCTCTACCTGCATGTGCGCCTGGGCCGGGGTCATCAAGATCAACATGGCGGGACAGGCCACGGTGCAGATCGCGTGAGCGCGCTTGAAGCGGTCAAGACAAAATTATAGAAGAAGACCGAGGGTTGTCCGCGTCGGGGTTGCGCGCGAGGAGCCAGTGAGCAAGCCATTTGCCCCACCATTGCGGCCGAGCGGCAAACCCGCGGCTGGCGCGGCGCCGCCGCGGCCCAGGCCGGGTTCGCCGCCGCCCCGGAGCTTTGCCGGCGCATCGCCCGTCCGCGTCGCACCGCCGCCGATGGCGAGCCCAGCCGTGCCGGCGGGAACGGCGCAGCGCTTCGCCAGCTTCAGCAACCGCACCGCCGCCGATCTCGGGCGCAAGGCGCCGCCCGGCGACGAGCTGGTGGCGCTGGGCAATGACGGCTTCGGCGCCAAGAGCGCGCAGCGCGGCGTGATCAGCCGGCCCGACGGCACCTATAACTTCGTCCGCACGCAGGGCGTGCGGCGCATGGATCAGCGCACCTTGATCTCGGCCAAGGCCGGCCACGCCCAGCTGTCGCAGGGCCGGCCGGTGATCTATGCCGGGACGGTTCGCTTCAACGCCGGCGCGCTCGACTGGTGGAGCAATTATTCCGGCCACTTCCAGCCGATTGCCGCCTTCCATCGCCAGGCCCAGCTCCCCGACGACAAGTTCGTTCCCTGGCAGAAATTGCAGCTCGGCGGCACCGCCATGCAGCGCGGCATGTTCCGCGACCGCCGTCCGGCGGCGGCCGGGGCGGAGCCGGAGGAGAAGATCGAGCGCGCTCCGGCGGAGACACGCGCCGCTGCGTCCGCGCGCACCGAGAAACCAGCCACTCCGTCCGGCGGTGCGGCGCGCGGCGCGGGGCCGCCGGGGAAGACGGGCGGCTGAGACGCCGGCAAAGAACCGGTGCGCAAGGGCAGGGAAGAGAAGAGAGGGGATTCTGGCCATGGCTCTGACACCGCGACAGGCAGCGACCGTGTTTTTCGGCACGGCGCTGTTCGGCGTTCTCACCTTCACCTCGGGGCTGATGATCGGGGTCGGCATGAGCATCGTGCCGACGCCGCGCGGGATGCCGGCGAGCCTCGCCAAGCAGCCTGCCGGCCCCGGCGCCAAGCCGCCGCAGGTCGCCGGCGCAGCACCGGTGGCGGCAGCGTCGCCCGCAGCCGCCGGCGCGTCAGTGATGCTGCCGATGCCCCCGGTTGGGGGGATCGGGCCCGCCGATGCCAAGACCGCAACGCCGGCGCAGACCGCCGCTGCTGGCGCAACGGTCCCGGCCGCGGCGGCAGCAGGGGCCGCGCCGCCCGCGCCACTGCCGGTCAAGGATTTCCGCGTCGGCCTGCCGCCGGAGATCGGCCCTGCCTCGCCCTTGCGGGGTCGGATGGTCGATGCGGCGCTGGCCGCGCCGCGCTCGCTCGTCATCGAGCCGGCCGCCTCCGCCGCGCCTGCACCGGCAGCCCGGCCCACCGGTCCGGCGGCCCCCACCGAGGTCGCGCCACCTTTCCTGTTCTCGGTCCAGGTCGGCAGCTTCCTGGTCAAAGGCAATGCCGACCGCCTCGCCGAGGAGCTGGGCAAGCACGGCTATGACGCACGCGTGCTACAGCTCGCGGCCAGCCCGGGCGAGCCGGCATGGTATCCGGTGGTGCTGGCGCCGGTCGGCGACGTCGCCGCAGTGACGCGGCTGGCGCAGGAATTCACCGCCAGCGAAGGTCGCCGCGCCGAGGTCGTATCCTGGCTGGCGGCGAAATAACCGGGTCGCTCAGACGGTCGGCGCTGGCGACGCGCTGCCCGCTCCCGGCCGAGCTTGGCGCATCACGTCACTTCGCCGAACTGATCTCCATTACGTCGGTGAACGGAACCCATGTGCGGCCGTCGAAGCGGTGCAGCACAAACTGCTTGATCGGCCGATAATCGGTCGGGCTGGTGTTGAACGCGATCCCCGGCAGCAGGCCCGGCGCATGGAAGTCCTTCAGATGTGTAGCGTTGTACATCAGGTTTTCGCGCGTGAGATCATCGCCGCACCGATCGAGCACATAGGCAAGCGTATAAGCCCAGGAATACCCCGCGAAATTGAGGGCGTCGTTCGGATCTCCACCCGAATAATACCGCTTCATGAAGGCGAGATACGCTACAAAGTCGGGATTCTGGGCCGCGCGGGGATCGCCCGGCGTAATACCCCATAGTGCCGAAATCAAACCCATCGACTTCTCGAAACCTGCGGGCTTGAGCACCGTCGGAATTGACGCGGATACGGAAGCGAGGATGTGCACCGGACGCCAGCCAATGTCGTAGGCCTTGCGTATGGCCTGCGCGGCCATTCTGGGAATGGCGGTATTGAAGAAAAGGTCGGCCCCGGACGCCTGCATCGAAATCACTTGGGAATCGACGGTGGCATCGGTCGGCTCATATGACGCCTCCATGACGATCATCTTCGCGGCGCGATCCCCGAGCCCCTCCTTCAACCCGCCAAGATAGGCCTTCCCATAGTCGTCATTTTGGAAGAGCACCGCGATTTTCGCGCCGGGCATGCTCTGCAAAATATATTTGGCATAGACGCGCGCTTCATCCGCGTACCCCGGTGAGATTGGCATCGTCCATGGGTATTGCTGCGGATCGGCAAAACGCGGCGCGCCGCTTTGGATGAAGATCTGCGGCACTTTGTGCTCGTTGAGATAGCGCTGCACCGCGGCGCTTGTCGGCGTCCCGATGATGCTGAAGATGGCCAGCACCCGCTCCGCCTCCACCAGCTTGCGCACCTGCTCGACCGCCTTTGGCGGGCTATAGGCGTCGTCCAGACTGATCAGCGTCACCTTGCGCCCGTGTATCCCTCCGTGCTCGTTGAGCATTTGGAAGTAGGCTATCTCGGTGCGCCCGATCGTGCCGACGTTCGAGAGCGGGCCGCTATAAGGCATCGTTTCGCCAATCTTGATCTCTGCGTCGGTGACGCCTGGACCGTATTTCTTGTCGTTGGCACTGACGTTAGTTCCGAACGCGCATACCACCGCAATTGCAAGCGGCGCAATCCAACGCGCAACCATGACATCCTCCCCTTTGCATTTCTTCTCTTTCTGTATTTCTTCGCTCGTCACGCCGGCCGTGGTCCGCTCGCCGGCGACGAAATAGATCGCCCCGCGAGCGGCCTACCTCGCTGGAAGCGTGGCGAAATTCTTTAAATGGTCAAAGGCGCCTCCTCCGCAGATGAGGCCTGCAAAACCCTATCATGGGTCCGCGACGCCGTCCAAGAGCCGCCGGCTTGTCTCGGGCGGGGGTGGGGGGCCGGCCGCAAGTTTTGTCCGCAGGCTGTGAAGCTGCCGGTGAGCAACCACACGCTGCCGCTGCGCTCTCGAACGGCACAAGATGAGTGCGCCGCTGCCGGATCGCGAGCCGGAAACGACACCGGAGATCCGGATCGTCGCGCGCGATGGAGGCGGCGGTTACGCCCGATCATCCTGTTTGCACACCATGACGAGTCATCACGCGGGCAAATTGCGGGTATGTGAAGCGTAACGTCCCGATATTATTTCCCATAATATACATTATGCGATATTTACCGTCGCGTGGCTGATGAGGCGACGCACCCTCGTCCCGCGGCTCGCGGGGCGGAAACTCTCGGTCCGCGCCGGACTATATGCCAACGCGTCAACAGGTTCGCCCTGTCCGGCGCGTCGACCGGGTTTTCGCTAATCTCTACTTTACCTTCTAATGGTTGACTCGCCCCTCACGTCGCTGCAAAGGACTGCCCGAGGTGCCCGCGGAAAGAGTAAAGATCGATCAGTCGACCATCGCGCGCCTCGCCGAGGGCAACGCGCGGTTTCAACGCGGACAGCGCGGCGCCCTGCGGCCGCAGCTGGCCTATCATGATCTGACCGGGCTGGAGCTGTCGGGCCTCGACTTCTCGGGCGTCGATTTCAGCGGTGCGTCGCTTCACCGCGTCAATGCGCGCGGCACCAATTTCAGCGGCGCCAACCTCTTCGGCACCGACATGCGCATGGCCCAGCTGCACGGCGCCGACCTCTCCCGCGCCGACATCCGCGGCGCGTGCCTGCGCGGCGCGGATCTCTCCGAGGCCAAGATGTTCGAGGCCGATCTGCGCGAAGGCACGCTGCTGCGCCAGGACAAGAAAGGCGGATTGAGCCCGGTCGATCTCGAGGTGCTGCCGGTCGAGCTGGTGATTGCCAACATGAGCGGCGCCAACCTCACCCGCGCCAAGCTCGCCGGCGGCTTCGCCGTGCGCGCCGACCTCACCAACGCGATCTTGCGCGGCGCCAATCTCACGCGCATCGACCTGCGCAACGCCAATCTGACCGGCGCGGTTCTGGAGAACGCCGATCTCTCGCAGGCCAACCTGTCGGGTTCCTCGCTTCATGGCGCGGTGCTCACCGGCGTCCGCTGGCTCGGCGTCATCATGGATGGCGCCGACATGCTCGGCGCCGTGCTCGACGAACCCGCACGCACCGCAGCCCTGGGCGCGCTGAACGTGCCCCAGGGCAAGCAGACGATGACGGCGTCGATCGACGAACTGCTGGCGGCGCATGAAGCCTGGGCGCGCTCCGTCGGCGAGACGGGAAAGCGGCTGCAGCTGTCCGGCGTTCACCTCGGCGGCGTCGATCTTTCGAACCGCGATCTCTCCGGCGCCGTGCTGCTCAACTGCGTGCTGACCGGCGCGCGCTTCGTCGGCGCCAAGCTGATGGTGATCGACCTCACGCTCTCGACGCTCGATCAGGCCGATTTCACCGGCGCCGACCTGCGCGCAGCGATAATGAAACAGGCCTTCCTGTCGCGCGCCAATCTCACCAACGTCAACCTCGATGCCGTCGTGCTCAACAACGACGCCAAGCACTGCCGTCGCAGCAACCTCGATCAGGCCCGGCTGTGGAACGCGCAGCTGCGCAATGCCTCGTTGCGCGGCGCCTCGCTGCTCAATGCCGACTTCCAGCGCGCCGATCTCACCGGCGCCGATTTCACCGACGCGCGGCTGGCCGGCGCGAGCTTCGTCGGCGCCAGCAGCGGCGGCGCCCGCTTCGACGGCGCTGATCTGCGCCACGCGCACGGGTTGAGCCAGCCGGTTCCGGCCACGACCTCCTGAGGCCGCCGCGCCGGTCGGTGGCGCGCGGGCGCACCTGATTTGCCGTCTGGCGGCGGGCCAGGGCGCGTGCTAGCTCTGGGCGCATGCTCCCTTCCCCGGCCGCTCCCGCGACCGCAGCCACGCACGCCGCCGGCGGCGCGGTCGGCTTCAGGACCTGGATCGGCTTCATCGCCATGAGCACCGGCATGCTGCTGGCGATTCTCGACATCCAGATCGTCGCGAGTTCCCTCCCCGACATCCAGGTCGGCCTGCACATTCCGCTGACGCAGCTGAGCTGGGTGCAGACCGCCTATCTCATGTCGGAAATCGTCGCCATCCCGCTGACCGGCTGGCTCACCCGGCTGCTGTCGACGCGCGGCGCCTTCGTCGCCGGGATCGCCGGCTTCACGCTGGCCAGCATCGCCTGCGCGTTCTCCGGCGGCTTCTGGTCTCTGGTCCCGGCGCGGATGGTACAGGGCTTCTGCGGCGGGCTGCTGATCCCTCTGGTGTTCTCGGCGATCTTCCTGATGTTCCCGCCGCCGGCGCGGGTGCGCGCCACCGTCATCGCGGGGACGATGGCGATGCTGGCGCCGACGCTCGGCCCGACCGTCGGCGGTTTCATCACCGACAGCTTCTCCTGGCACTGGCTGTTCCTGATCAACGTCGCACCGGGGATCATCGTGGCGCTGCTCGTCGCCTGGAGCGTCGATGTCGACCGTGCCGACTGGCGCCGCGTCGGCTCGGTCGATCTCTGGGCTCTGCCGCTGCTGGCGGCGTTTCTCGCCAGCCTCGAGGTGCTGCTGAAAGAGATGCCGCATCGCGGCTGGCACGATCCCGCCATGCTGCTGCTGCTCGGCCTTTGCCTCGCCGCCGGCGCCGGCACGATCCGCCGCTGCGTCACGCAGCCACATCCGCTCATCGACCTCTCCTGCTTTCGTCAGCGCAATTTCGCGCTGGGCTCGGCCTTCAGCTTTTCGCTCGGCATCGGGCTCTATGGCGCCGCTTACCTGCTGCCGATCTATCTCGGCCTCGTGCGCGATTACGAAGCCTTCGACATCGGCCTGATCATGATGGTCACCGGCGCGACGCAGCTCGCGGTGGCGCCGCTCGCGGTGCTGCTGGAGCGCCGCGTCGGCGCCGCGCCGCTGACGCTCGCCGGATACCTGCTGCTCGCGGCCGGGCTCATCGGCAACGGCTTCATGACCCCGGCGACGGATTTCTGGGGATTGTTCTGGCAGCAGGTGGCTCGGGGCGCCGCGGTCATGCTCTGCCTGCTGCCGAGCACGTCGCTCGCGCTGGAATGCTTCGCGCCGGCGGGCGTGCCCAACGCCAGCGGATTGTTCAACCTGATGCGCAATCTCGGGGGCGCCATCGGGCTTGCGCTCATCGACACCGTGATCGAGCGGCGTGCGCCCGAGCATGTCCAGGCGCTGGTGGCGCGGCTTCAGGCCGGCGACGCCGCCGCGGCCCGCTTCGTCGGCTTGCCGACCGAACGCTTCACCGGCGTTCCCCTCGGCAAAATCGACGAGGCGACGCGCGAGCTGGTGGTGCCGCTGGTGAAGCGCGCCGGGCTGGTCGGCGCCTTCAACGACGCCTGGCTGTTCATCGGAGCGCTGGTCCTGCTGTCGCTGGTGCTGCTGCCGCTGATGCGGCGGCAGGCGAGGTCCGGCCTTCAGCAGGAACCGTAGCCCGCGCCCGGTCGCGTCCAGCTCTGCGTCTCGCCGAACAGCGGGATGCCGACATAACCCCTGAGCTCGAGCACCTTGCCGTCGAGCGTGATCGTGGCCCGATAGGTCTTGCCGCTATCGGGATCGTAGATCCAGCCGTCATCCCAGTGCTGCGGCTCGTTCTGATGAAACCCGCCCAAGAGGGCGAGGCCGCAGAGCGGCCGCTGCCGCAAAGCGGGGTCGGGGTTTTGCTCGTCCACCGCGGGGGCGCCGTGGCGTACGGGTTCGATCATCCAGACGAGCTTGCCGCAGAGCTTGTCGGCGCAGGGATAGATCTCGATTACCCCGCGCTTCGACTCGGTCAGCCAGCGTCCGAGCGGTGCGGTCGGCGCCGCGGTTTGCGCCGCGGCCTCGGCGCCGAGCGCCAGACCGATGAGAGCCAGGCAGGCGGCAAGGCGATGCACGCCGATCCTCCGATTATTTTCGGCCGCTCACAAACGGCCAAGACGCTTCTGTTGTCAAGCGGCACAGCCTGCCTTGCGGCGGCGGACCTCCCCTTGTATGCCTAGCCCACAGCCAACCCTTGCCATGAACCTTCTCGCGACATATCTCGTCATTGCCGTCGGCAGCGCATTGGGCGGCGTCGCCCGCTACGGCTGCGGCCTGCTTGCTGTGGCCGCCTGGGGCCCCGGCTTTCCCTGGGGCACCATGCTCATCAATCTCGCCGGCTCCTTCGTTATCGGCGGCTTCGCCGCCCTCACCGGCCCGGACGGCCGCGTCTATGTCGGCCCACTCGGCCGGCAGTTCGTAACGGTCGGGCTGTGCGGCGGCTACACCACCTTCTCGGCCTTCAGCCTGGAGACGCTGGCCCTGCTGCAGCAGGGCCGCCCGCTCGCCGCGCTCGCCTATGTCGCGCTCACCCTGGCGCTCGGCCTGGCAGCGGTGTGGAGCGCCGACCAGATTGCCCGAAAGATTAATGAATGATCGCAATAAGATCAGACAAGATGATGTTCCTGCGGTATTGTTTGTGCCAATGCCGCAAGGGCGTGGCGTGACGGGCCCGTTCTGGGTGCTGCTCGGCAGCGCGCTCGGCGGGATGGGGCGGTACGCCCTGTCCGGCTTCATCGCCCGCCGCATCGGCGAGATCTTTCCCTGGGGCACGTTGCTGGTGAACATCAGCGGCGCCTTCGTCATCGGCCTTGCCGGCGCCGCGGTCGCGCCCGGCGGCGCATTGCCCGGCGACCCCACCGTGCGCCAACTGGTCATGACCGGGCTGTGCGGCGGCTACACCACCTTCTCCTCGTTCAGCCTGCAGACGCTCAGCCTGGCACGCAACGGCGACCGGACACGCGCGCTCGGCAACATCGCGGCCTCGGTGGCGCTCTGCTTCATCGCCGTATGGGCGGGCTTCGCCCTCGGCACGATCATATTCGGAGGATGACCCTCATGCAGATTCCCCGCGACGCCGTGCTGCTGCGCATCTTCATCGGCGAGGATGACCGGCACGAGCACCTCGCGCTGTTCGAGGCGATCGTGCTCAAGGCGCGCGAGCAGCATCTTGCCGGCGCCACGGTGCTGCGCGGGCCGATGGGCTTCGGCCATTCGAGCCGGCTGCACACCGCCAAGGTGCTGCGACTTTCCGAGGATCTGCCGATCGTGGTCGAAATCGTCGACAGCGAAGACAAGATCAACGCCTTCCTGCCGCTGCTCGACGGCATGATGGGCAGCGGCCTCGTCACCCTGGAGAAGGTGAAGGTGCTGCAATACGGCATGGACAAACCGGCCTGACCCCTTCGCGCGGAGACGCCGTCATGGACATCGACAGGATCGCGACCGGCCGCAATCCGCCGGAAGAGATCAACGTCGTCATCGAGATTCCGCAAGGCGGGCCGCCGATCAAATACGAGATCGACAAGGCCTCCGGCGCCTTGCTGGTCGATCGCTTCCTGCACACGGCGATGTTCTATCCCGCCAATTACGGCTTCGTGCCGCATACCCTCTCGGCCGATGGCGATCCCGTCGACGTCCTCGTGGTGGCCCAGGTGGCGGTGATGCCCGGCGCGGTGATCCGCTCGCGCCCGGTCGGCGCGCTGCTGATGGAAGACGAGAGCGGCGGCGACGAGAAAATCCTTGCCGTGCCGGTCGACGATCTCCACCCCTTCTATCGCGGCGTGCGCAGCTATCGCGACCTGCCGCCGCTGCTGTGCGAGCAGATCACGCACTTCTTTCGCCACTACAAGGACCTCGAGCCCGGAAAATGGGTCAGGGTGTCGCGCTGGGCCGATGCCGAGGAGGCCAAGGCGATGCTGATGGCCGGCATCGAGCGCGCCCGGCAGGAGACGTCCGCGCGATGAGCGGTGCCCCGGACCTAGACCGGCTTCTCGGCATCATGGCGCGGCTCCGGGACCGCGAGCGCGGCTGCCCCTGGGACCGCGTGCAAAGCTTCGCCACCATCGCGCCCTATACCATCGAGGAAGCCTATGAGGTCGCCGAGGCCTGCGAGCGCGGCGACGCCGCATCGCTCAAGGACGAACTCGGCGATCTCCTTTTCCAGGTGGTCTTCCATGCACGCATGGCCGAGGAGGCCGGGCTTTTCGACTTCAACGACGTGGCGCGCGCTATCGGCGACAAGATGCTGCGGCGGCATCCCCATGTCTTCGCCGACGCGGTGATCGCCGACGAGGCGGCGCAGACCGAGGCATGGGAGGCGCACAAGGCGGCCGAGCGCCGCGCCAAGGCGGCGGATGCAGGTGTGGCGGCGAGCGCGCTCGACGGCGTCGGAACCGCGCTCCCTGCCCTCACCCGCGCCGAGAAGCTGCAGCGCCGCGCCGCCCGGGTGGGCTTCGACTGGCCGGACCTGCCGCCGATCCTCGACAAGATCGTCGAGGAGACCGACGAGGTGCGGGGCGCGCTCGACGCCGGCGAGCCCGCCCGCGTCGCCGACGAGATCGGCGATCTCCTCTTCGCCGTGGTCAATTTGGCGCGCCGCACCGGCGCTGATCCCGAGCAGTCGCTGCGCGGCGCCTGCCGCAAATTCGACCGCCGCTTCCGCCGCGTCGAGGCGCTGCTGGCCGAAGCCGGAAAATCGCCGGAGAGCGCCGGCCTCGACGAGATGGAGGCGCAATGGCAGCAGGCGAAGGCCGAGGAGCGGTAGGCCGCGTGCTTGCTCCCGTGGCGCTCGCTGCATTACCTTGCGCCGCGCCGAAAGACAAGGACCGGCGCTGACCATGTCGAAGCTCCGCCTCACCCTCGCCTGCTGGGATTACGACCGCACCCGCGCGCTCGCCGACGGCACCGTCGCGCCGGACGGCATCGATCTCAACTATCTCAGCCTGCCGGTGGAAGAGACCTTTTTCCGCATGCTGCGCCACCGCGAGTTCGACGCGGCGGAGATGTCGCTCTCCTCCTACGCCGTCTCGCTGATGCACGCGGAACCGGCCTTCATCGCCATTCCCGTGTTTCCGTCGCGCTTCTTCCGCCATTCCTGCATCTTCGTCTCGGCCGCGAGCGGCATCACCGACCCGCTTCAGCTCGCCGGCAAGCGCATCGGCACCCCGGAATACCAGATGACGGCGCCGGTCTGGATCCGCGGCATCCTGCAGGACGAGTACGGCATCGATCCCGCGAGCTGTACCTATCTCACCGGCGGCGAGGAGGAGCCCGGTCGCGACGAGAAGCTGACGCTCGCCCTGCCGGCAAAGTTCCGCGTCGAGCGGCTCGGCCCGCACCAAACCTTGTCTGCGATGATCGCCGCGGGCGAGATCGACGCGCTGCACACCGCGCGCGCGCCCTCGACGCACCGCACGCGGCCCGACGCCGTGCGGCGCCTCTTCGAGAACTATGTCGAGGTCGAGCGCGCCTATTTCCGCAAGACGCGAATCTTTCCGATCATGCACACGGTGGTCCTGCGGCGCGACCTCTACCGTGCCCAGCCTTGGATTGCGCAGTCGCTGCAAAAAGCCTTTCTGCACGCACAGCGCAAGACTTATGACGACCTCGCCATCAGCGCCGCGCTGAAGACCATGCTGCCCTGGCAGCTGGCGCATCTCGACGAGGTGCGGCGCGAGCTCGGCGAGGATTGGTGGGCCTATGGGCTCGAGCCCAACCGGCAAGTGCTCGAGACCTTCCTGCGCTACCATCACGAGCAAGGCCTCTCCGGGCGCCGGCTCGCGCCCGAGGAGCTGTTCGCCCCGGAGGCGCTGGAAAGCTTCAAGATATGACGCTGCCGCGGCACCCCGAACAAGCCGGGAAAAACCTTAAACAGGTCGGATAAGCGCTTAAAATCCCACGCGAAATCCCTGTCGTCCCTCGCCTTCCGCGGAGATAATCCGCAGCCTCGGACGTGGTTGCCTGCGGCCGCCGGCCGCGGGCCCGTCGCCGGTCCTGGTAGAGAGTGCGATGCTCAGCAGCGACAAGCGGGCGACCCGCGAGCCGGGTCCGCGCAGCGTCAAGGAAACCGAACCGGGCGGCAATCGCAGTGGCGGAGCGGCGCCAGCGGCGTCGCTCGTCGCGCTGCCGCGCCGCGGCGGCTGGCAGCGGGTGATGGCGCCGCTCGACGAGGCCGGAGCGGCCGGAAGAGATCCGACCGTCGACCCGGACGCCATGGCAACAACCGAGGAAATCGCCACCCGCGGCTCCGTGTTGGCCAGCAAGGGCGATGCCTCCGCGACGGGATTCCGCCCGTGGTACTGGTCCTACGAGCGCGACGGGGGTCCGCCGATGAGCGACAGCGCGGGCTCGGTGACATCCTTTCCGGCCAGCGCGCCGCCACCGGTCGGCCTACCTGATCCCGTCAGCGCGCCGGCCATCGCGAGCAAACCGCCGCGGCGTGCGGCCAGGCCGGCGCTGATCGCCGCCTGCGGCGCGCTGGCGCTGATTGCCGGCGCCAGCCTTTTTCCCCGGTTGCGCGCGGTGCCGCCGACTGCGCCGCGACCTCCAGCGGCACTGGCCACCTCGGCGCAGTCGGCGACACCCGCTCCGGCGAAGCCCATCGCCAAAACCGAGCCGGCGCCGGTCGTGACGCGGCCGGAAATGGCCGAACTGATGGCGCGGGGCAACCAGATGCTCGCCACCGGCGACATTGCCGCCGCGCGGCTGTTCTTCGAGCGCGCCGCCGAGGCCGGCAACGCCGCAGCCGCCACCGCGGTCGGCAAGACCTACGACCCGCTCTTTCTCGCAGACGCGCACGCGCGTGGCCTCCGCGGCGATCCCGTTGCGGCGGCGCGCTGGTATCGCCAGGCGAGCGCCGGCGGCGACGGCGAGGCCGACGGGCTGATGAAGCGATTGATGGCGAAATACGCCGGCTGAGAGCGTCCGGCACGACTTCGATGGGGTGACCGGCATGAGCCTTCCCGCAACCGATCTTCGCCGTCTGGCCGCCGCCGTGGCGGCGGCGCTGGCGCTGGCGCTGCCGCTTCGCGATGCCGCCGCCGAGGCGCTCGCCGAACGCGCCAATCGCGGCCTGGTCGAAATCATTGCCGGCAGCTCCGGCGACACCTCGCTGCGCCTGGCGGAGGATCTCGCCGACGTGCTCGACGATGGCGCGACGCGGCGCGTGCTGCCGGTCGTCGGCAAGGGCGCCTTCCAGAATCTCGCCGATCTCGAGGTGCTGCGCGGCGTCGATCTCGCCATCGTCCAGACCGACGTGCTCGATTATGCCCGCGCGCAGAAGCGCTATCCCAATATCGACGGCTTCGTTACCTATATCGCCAAGCTGTGCAACGACGAGGTCCATCTGCTGGCACGCGCCGATATCGGCAGCATCGCCGATCTCGCCGGCAGGAAGGTGAATTTCGGCACGCCCGATGACGGCAGCGCCTTCACCGGGCCGCGCCTCTTCCGCCTCCTCGGAATCAAGGTCGAGCCGACCGGCTACGGCCAGGCGTTGGCGCTGGAGAAGCTGCGTCGGGGCGAGATCGCAGCGATGGTGGCGGTGGACGGCAAGCCGGCACCGCTGTTCCAGACGGTGCGGCCACAGGACCATCTGCATTTCCTCACCGTGCCGCTGAGGGGCGAGGTCGCCGCCTCTTACGTCCCGGCGCGGCTCGGCAGCGCGGATTATCCCGATCTCGTCACGGCGGGCGGCCCGGTCGATACGGTCGCCGTCGGCACCGTGCTGATCGTCGCCGGACTGACGCCGGACTCCGAGCGCTACCGCAACGTGGCGAATTTCGTCGAGGCCTTCTTCACCCAATTCCCCAAGCTGCTCGAGGCGCCGCATCATCCGAAATGGCAGGAGGTGAACCTCGCCGCCGAGCTGCCGCACTGGCGCCGCTTCGCCCCGGCCGAGGCCTGGATCAAGCGCAACGGCACCACCCCGGCCGCCGTCAGCGACGCTCAGCTGCGCGACATCTTCACGCGTTTCCTCGACGAGCGCAGCAAGGCGAGCGGCAGGCAGACGCTGACCGCCGAGCAGAAGGGCCAGCTCTACGACCAGTTCCAGCAGTGGCAGAACCAGCACCGGAACTGAGCCCGACGCGGCAATCGCAGCACTTCGAGGAGGATCCGGTGTCCAAGCGTTACCTCTTCCGTCGGCCGCGAACCGGCGGGTTCGCGTGGTCGGGCCTTCGGTTCGCCATCGCGGCCGCCTTGCTCGTCCTGCTGCCCGGCTCGACCTCGGCCGAGCCGCAGCCGCGGCGCGGCGGCGTGCTCGACTTCGCGGTCGATGCGGAACCCGGCAATTACGACTGCCACGCCAATGTCTCCTTCGCCTTTCTGCATCCGGTGGCGCCGCACTATTCGACCCTGCTCAAATTCGACGGCGCGGCCTATCCGCAGGTGACGGGCGATCTCGCGGAAAGCTGGAGCGTCTCGGCCGACAAGCTCACCTATACGTTCAAGCTGCGCCCGACCGTGCTGTTCCATGACGGCAGCCGGCTCAGTTCCGCCGATATCAAGGCGAGCTACGAGCGCATCGCGCATCCGCCCGAAGGCGTGGTTTCCGCGCGGCAGGTCTATTACACCGCCATCGACCGCATCGACACGCCGGACCCGCAGACGGTCGTGTTCCATCTACGCTGGCCCGAGGCGGCGATGTTGGCGAATTTCGCCTCGCCCTGGAACTGCATCTACAGCGCGGCAAAGCTCGAGCAGGATCCGCTCTTTCCCGAAAAGCATATTCTCGGCACCGGCGCCTTCCGTTTCGTCGAGCATGTCAAGGGCGACCACTGGACCGGGCAGCGCTTCGACAAATACTTTCTTCCCGGCCGGCCTTATCTCGACGGCTACGTCGCGCATTTCCTCGCCGGCGCCAAGGTCATCGACGGGCTCGAGAAAGGCACGCTGCTGGCCGAGTTCCGCAGCATCACGCCGGCCGAGCGCGACCAGCTCGCGCAGGCGATGGGCGACAAGGTCTATCTCGGCGAGACGCCCTGGCTCATCGATCTCATGGTGGTGTTCAACACGCTGAAGCCGCCCTTTGACGACGCGCGGGTGCGCCGCGCGCTATCGCTTGCCGTTGACCGCTGGCACGCGGCAGAGAGCCTGCAGGCCGCCACCTTCCTCAAATTCGTCGGCGGCATCCTGCGGCCCGGCTTCGCCATGGCGACGCCGGAGAGCGAGTTGACTGCGCTGCCCGGATTCTCGCGCGACATCGAGTCGGCGCGCGCCGAGGCGCACCGCCTGCTGGCCGAGGCCGGCCGAAGCGGGCTCTCCTTCGCGCTCACCAACCGCGACATCGCCATGCCTTACGGGCCCGCCGCCCAATACCTCATCGCCGCCTGGAAGGCGATCGGCGTCAGCGTCACCCAGCAGACGCTCGACACCAAGGACTGGGAAGCGGCGCTGCAGCACCACAGCTACGCCGCGGCGATCGATTTTGGCGGCGATTATTTCGACGATCCCACCTTGCAGCTCGCCAAATATGTCTCAGCCGATCTCTCGCCGAGCAATTTCTCCGGCTCGACCGACCGCTTCCTTGACAGCCTCTATGTCGGCCAGGCCGTGACCACCGATCCGCGCGAACGCGCCCGGATCGTGCGCGAGTTCGAGCGCCGCGCGCTCACCGAGGCCTATACCGTGCCGTTCCTGTGGTGGAACCGCATCGTCGCCGCCTCGACCGCGATGCAGGGCTGGCACCTCACGCCGAGCCATTATCTCGAGCAGGATCTCACCGAGGTCTGGCTCGATCGCTGAATCGGCGGTTTTGCGCCGGAAATTCCCGCAAAACCTTAAAAGAGGCCGATAAACGACTAAAATTCCGCGCAAAATTACTGTCTTCACAGGACCACCGCGGAGATAATGCCGGCCGGCGCTCCCGATCCCCATGCGCCGGCTTTCGGCCGGCGCCCACCGCTGCAGCTCGACGAGGAACTCCGGTGTCCAAGCGCTACCTGTTCCGCCGCCGGCGAACCGGCGAAATCATGTGGTCCAGCCTGCGGCTGAGCGGCGTCGCCGTGCTCGCCTTGCTCACGCCCGCGGCGGCTGCCGCCGCTCCCATCCTGCGCTGAGAGCGCCCCGCCGGCGCTTGCCGCGCCGCATCGTCATGGACAGTCTCCGGGCCAGCAGGCAC
The DNA here is from genome assembly GCA_027315365.1 of Rhodospirillales bacterium. GTDB lineage: Bacteria > Pseudomonadota > Alphaproteobacteria > ATCC43930 > CGMCC-115725 > DAHUYF01. The sequence continues at coordinate 21,962 of DAHUYF010000083.1, forward strand.
AATCGCCGGCATATCCGGGCGACCGAGGACATGGGGGATGCGGCTATGTTGACGCTGTTCTACAGCCCTGGCGCCTGTTCGATGGCGTCACACATCGCGCTCGAGGAGGCCGGCGCGCCTTTCGAGGCCAAGCTGGTGGCGCTGGCCAAGGGCGAGCAGCGGACCGCCGACTACCTCAAGATCAATCCGCGCGGCAAGGTGCCGGCGCTGCGTCTCGAGGACGGCAGCGTGCTGACCGAGAACACGGCGATCCTGACCTATCTCGGCCGGCGTTTTCCCGAGAGCGCCCTGCTGCCCAAGGATCTCGCCGGCGAGGCGCGCTGCATCGCGATGATGGCCTGGCTGTCGAACTGGGTGCATCCGGCCTTCACCCATATCTTCCGCCCCGAGCGCTTCGCCGCGGATGCCAATGCGGCGCCCGCGCTCAAGGCGACGGGAAAGAAGAATTTCTGGGAAGCCTTGCAGGAGATCGACGGCCTCGTCATCGGCCGGAAATGGATGCAGGGCGACGCCTTCACCACCTGCGATCCCTATGCCCTGGTCTTCTACGGCTGGGGCAAGCGCATCGAGCTGCCGATGACGGAGCTCACCTCCTACACCGCCTGGAAGGACCGCATGCTCGAGCGCCCTGCCGTGCACCGCGTGCTGGAGCGCGAGCAGAACATCCTGCTGAAGGCGGCCTAAGCGCCGGCAAGGCTGCCGGCCAGCCGCAGGATCTCGGCCGCCCGGTGGTCCCAGAGATGCCCGGCCAGGCAAGCCGCATGCCCGGCTTCGGCGGTCGCCTGCAGCCCCGCCTCGTCCGCCAGCGCGGTTTCCAACGCCGCTGCCGCTTCGCCGGGATCGGCGGAGAGGCCGAGAAAGCCGCCGGGAAACGCCGCCGCCAGCGCCGCGTTCGGCCCGTTGGCGGCAACGGCACCGTTGGCCATGGCCTGGAGCGGCCGCTCATGGCTCTCGTAATAGGGCGGCAGCGGGTTGAGCACGATCTTGCTGCGGCGCATCGCCTCGATCGTGTCGGCGACCGGCATCGCCGGCAGGAAAGCCGCGCGCTGTCCCGGCTCGGCATGCCGCGCCCAGCCTTCGCCGCACAGGGTCAGCGGCAAATGCGCCAACGCCTTCGCCAGCGCGAGCTTGATGCGACTGCGCAGATAGGTGTCGGCGGTGATCATATAGGAGGCCAGCACCTCGATCGGCGCCTCGGCGCCGTCGAGCGCCGCGCGCGCGATCTCGTGCAGCGGCCGCGTCGGCGCCGCGTCATGCGCCTCGATCATGGCGTTGAGCCGGGCTGCGACCGCCGCGCCATGCTGGCGCCACTGCGCGCGGAAGGGCTCGGGATCGGCCATCAGCGAGGCGCTGAGGAAGAGTGGCAGGTCGCGCCCCTCCCAGGGCGCCGCCTCGACTGCCGCGGTCGCATGCGGCAGGTGATGGATCGCGATGTCGTCGCGGATGAAGCGGCGGCAGAAATCCACGTGATGCGCCGTCGGGAAGGTGGCGACAAGACGCGGCAAGGGGGTGCGCAGCCGCGGATGGTGATAGGCGGGGTGGTCGACGAAATAGATCAGCATCGGCGCCTCGCTCTCGCCGTAGAAGCCGGCGCCCTGCCCCGCCGCCGGAATGCCGAACCCGTTGAGGCTGAGAAAGAGGCGGACGCGGCGCCGCTGCGACAGGCCGGCGGCGGCGGCAACACAATCGTCGGCACGCGTGTCGAGGATCACGGTCGGCGCGCCCAGCCGCTCCAGTGCCCGGGCGAGCTGATCGACCATGGTATTGACGCTGTCGTACTGCGAATGGCCTTTGAACAGGAGGATGAAGCCGTCAGCCATCAGCCGTCAGCCCGGCGCTGAAAGCCGTCGGCCGACCGCTCGGTCATCGTTTCGCCGCCACCTTCTTCTTGCCGTTCGAGGCGAAGCGCGCAGTGATCCGCCGCAGCACGCGCGGGCTGACGAAATGCGAGACATCGCCGCCGAGCTGGGCGATCTCCTTGACGAAACGCGAGGCGATGAACTGGTATTTGTCGTTGGCCATGAGAAACACCGTCTCGACATTGGCATTGAGGCGGTTGTTCATGCCGGCCATCTGGAACTCGTATTCGAAGTCGGAGACGGCGCGCAGGCCGCGCACGATCACCGTGGCGCCCTCCTCCACGGCGAAATGCATGGTGAGGATGTCATAGGCTTTCACCTCCACCCGCTGCCGCGCCTCCGTACCGGCAAGGTGGGCGATCTCCTCTCGCACCATCTCGACGCGCTCGTCGGTCGAGAAGAGCGGGCCCTTGCCGATGTTGCGGGCGACGCCGATCACCAGCCGGTCGACGATCTTGGTCGCGCGCAGGATGATGTCGGTATGGCCGTTGGTGATGGGATCGAAGGTTCCGGGATAGACCCCAATGCGCGCGCTGCTCATGCGATACCCCCTACGGTTTCCTCGGCCGCCCCGTTCTCGCCGTTCTCCCCGGCATCGGCAAGATGCGCCACCGAGACGACGCGCTCGCCTTCCTCCACCTTGAACACGACCACACCCTGGCTGCGCCGGCGCTTGATCGATATCCCCTCGATCGGCACGCGGATCACCATGCCGGTGTTGGTCACCAGCATGATCTGGTCGCGCGCGCCCACCGGAAAGACCGCGACGACGGCGTCCTGGCGCTTCGCCAAGCTCATGTTCTCGATACCCTGCCCGCCGCGTCCGGTGATGCGGTAGTCATAGGCCGAGCTGCGCACGCCGAAGCCCTTCTCGGTGATCGACAGCAGCAGCTCCTCGCGCTGGGCGAGATCGGCGTATTGCTCTTCGGAGATGGTGGCATCGGCGCCGTTCTCGCCCTCGCCCTCCTCGGGCTCGGCGGTCTCGACCGGCTCGACCTCGTCTCCCGCCCCGCGCCGGCGCTGGCTGGAGAGCCGCAGGAAGGCCGCCCGGGTCGGCGCGTCCACCTCCTCGTGGCGCAGGATCGACAGCGAGATCACCGCATCGCCCTCGGCGAGCTTGACGCCGCGCACGCCGACCGAGTTGCGCCCGGTGAATACCCGCACATCCGTCGCCCGGAAGCGGATGGCGCGGCCGTTGCGGGTGGCCAGCAGGATATCGTCGCCGGCGCCGCAGACCGCCACCGCGATTAGCTTGTCATCGGCATCCTCGCCCTCGAACTTCATGGCGATCTTGCCGCTGGCGAAGACGTTGCCGAAATCCGACAGCAGGTTGCGCCGGACGTTGCCTTTGCGGGTCACGAAGACCGCGGTGTATTGGCTCCACGATGTCTCATCCTCGGGCAGCGGCATCACCGTCGAGATGCCTTCGCCCGGCGCGAGATTGGGCAGCAGGTTGACGAACGCCTTGCCGCGCGATTGCGGCGTGCCCACCGGCAGCTTGTAGACCTTGAGCTTGTAGACGCGCCCGGTCGAGGTGAAGAACAGCATCGAAGCGCGGGTCGAAGCGACGAAGACCTGGCTGACGAAATCCTCCTCGCGCACCGCCATGCCGGTGCGGCCGCGTCCGCCGCGACGCTGCGCGCGGTATGTCGAGAGCGGCACGCGCTTGATGTAGCCCGCGTGGCTCACCGTCACCACCATATCCTCGCGCTGGATCAGCTCCTCGATATCGGCCTCGAATTCGACGTCCTCGATTACCGTCTTGCGCGGCGTCGCGAACTCTTCCTTGATCTCGAGGAATTCCTGGCGCAGCACCTCTAGCAGCCGCTGGCGCGAGCCCAGGATCTCGAGATGGCCTTTGATCTCGGTGACGATCTCGTCCAGTTCCTGGGCGATCTTTTCGCGCTCCAGGCCGGTGAGGCGCTGCAGCCGGAGATCGAGGATCGCCTTCGCCTGATCGTCGGACAGGCGATAGCTGCCATCGGGCTGAGTCCCGCCGCGGCCGGCTTCCTCGATGAGCGCGATCAGCGGCGCCACGTCGGCCGCCGGCCAGCTGCGGCCGATGAGCGCCTCGCGTGCGGCGGGCGGGTCGGGCGCCCTGCGGATGATCTCGATCATCGCGTCGATGTTGGCCACCGCCACGGCGAGGCCGAGCAGTACATGCGCCCGCTCGCGCGCCTTGCCCAGCAGGAAGATGGTACGGCGCGTGACCACCTCTTCGCGGAAACCGACGAAGGCGGCGATGATCTCGCGCAGCGGCAGCAGTTCGGGGCGGCCGCCGTTCAGCGCCAGCATGTTGACGCCGAAGCTGGTCTGCAGCGGCGTGTGGCGATAGAGCTGGTTCAGCACGACGTCGGCCTGGGCGTCGCGCTTGATCTCGATCACCACGCGCACGCCGTCGCGGTCGCTCTCGTCGCGCAGATCGGCGATGCCCTCGATCAGCTTCTCGCGGACGCATTCGGCGATGCGCTCGACCATGCGCGCCTTGTTGACCTGATAGGGCACCTCGGTGACGATGATCGCCTCGCGCTCCTTGCGGATCTCCTCGATATGGGTCTTGCCGCGCAGCACCACCGAGCCGCGGCCGAGCTTGTAGGCAGCCTGGATGCCGATACGGCCGATGATGATCCCGCCGGTGGGAAAATCCGGACCCGGCACGAGCTCCATCAGTTCGTCGGTGGTGATGTTCGGGTTGTCGAGGAAGGCGATGCAGGCATCGAGCACTTCGCCCAGATTGTGCGTCGGTATGTTGGTCGCCATGCCGACGGCGATGCCCGAGCCGCCATTGACCAGGATGTTGGGAAACCGCGCCGGCAGCACCTTGGGCTCCTGGCGCGTGCCGTCGTAATTGGGCTGGAAGTCGACGGTGTCCTTGTCGATGTCGCTGAGCAGCGGGTCCGAGGCGCGGGAGAGGCGCGCCTCGGTGTAGCGCATCGCCGCCGGCGGATCGCCATCCATCGAACCGTAGTTGCCTTGGCCGTCGATCAGCGGGACGCGCATGGCGAAGTCCTGCGCCATGCGCACCATGGCGTCGTAGATCGCGGTGTCGCCATGCGGGTGGTAATGGCCCATGACGTCGCCGACCACGGCCGCCGATTTGCGGAACGGCCGGTTCCAGTCGTAGCCGTTCTCCTTCATCACATAGAGGATGCGGCGATGCACCGGCTTCAGCCCGTCGCGCACGTCGGGCAGCGCGCGCGCCACGATGACGCTCATCGCGTAGTCGAGATAGGAGCGCCGCATCTCCTCTTCGATGGAGATCGGCGTGATGTCGAGCGGCGGCGGTGCGGTCGGAGAAACGGTCAAAGCAGGGTCCCGTATGGCGGGCGCACAAAGGGAAACGCCGGCGACCAGCGCCAGCGTTCGGGCGCAGCAAAGTCTAGCTCATCCCACCGCGCCGAACAACGCCGCCGGGGGATGACGGGGGCTTTCCGGCGGGGCGCGGAGTCGGGATGAAATATCCACAGTTTCCGCACGATAGTGTTGGTTCTTAGAGCGATTTTGCAACCGGCCAGGGCGCCTCCAAGATCCTGTCTATTGCGCTGCGGCGAAGCCGCCGGCGCATCGCCGCCCGCGATCGATTTCCGACGCCTCGGCATGGGGTGCAGCCGGTCGGCGCGCCGCGCTGGCGGCCTCACATTGTCGTGAGGAAGGCGCCGGCCCGCGGACGATGTGGTAGACCAGGGCTCCATGCCAAGCTGCTCCCGGGAGGAGACCTCCATGCATCGCCTGCCCCGAACCGCCGCCGCCGTATTTGCGGCTGCGGCATTGCTCTCCGCCTGCGCGTCCGAGGCGGGCACGAAAACCCTGCGCGCCACGCTCAACGGCCAGCAGGAGGTGCCGCCGACCGGCAGCAACGGCACGGGCACGGCAGTTTTCACGCTCGACCCCGGCAGCCGGCAGCTCACCTGGACGGTGACCTACGCCAATCTCACCGGTCCCGCCGCCGCGGCCCATATCCACGGCCCCGCGGCGCCCGGCGCCAACGCCGGCGTCGTCGTCAACCTCGCACCTAACGGCGTTCGGAACCCGATCGAGGGCACGACCACGCTGAGCGAGGCGCAGGTCGCCGATCTTCTGGCGGGCCGGGACTACGTCAACATCCACACGGTCGCCAACAAGGGCGGCGAGGTCCGCGGCCAGATTCTGCCGTGACCGGCGCGGGAGGGCCGGACGCGGCTCTCCTGGCCGATGTGGCTTCCACCGGTGGCCGCCGCCGCGCCGTGATAAGGGCGCTGCTCGGCGGGGCGGCGCTCGCCCTCGTGGCGCCGGCCGCCGCGGCCGAGGCCCCCCTGTTCGTGCTGGTGATGACGGAATACCGCTTCACGCCGGGCCGGCTGCGGCTGCCGCGGGACGTCCCCTGCCGTTTGCGGCTGGAGAATCGCGGCAAGGAGCTGCACGAGTTTACCGCGCCGGAATTTCTCGCGTCGGTTGCTCTCGACGCGCCCGAGGTTCTCGCACCGGGCGGCCGGGAGGTCGTGGTCCGGCCGGGCGAACGCAAGGAACTGAGCTTCATCGCCCGGCAGCCGGGACGCTACCCCATGGCTTGCGCCGATCACGATTGGGCGGGAATGGTGGGTGACATCATCGTCGCCTGAGCCGCCGCCCCGTGACGTTTCGTTAAGCCTGGCGCGCCAGACTGCCGGCGGGCCCGGATGCGACGGAGCGCTTGTCGCATTTCTTCTTATTCCGGGCGGGTTTGTCCGAGATCGTGCATCATCCGGCTGCGCTGGGACGCAGCAAGGTCACTTGGCAGACCGCTGGAAGTTGCGCGACAATTATGGAGGACGATGGCAAAGCGCGGGCGACATGTCGATGGAACGCCGGAGGGAAGGCCGGCGGCGCGGCCCGATCCTGCCGCGCTCGCGGTTGCAGCGCTCGACGGCATTGGCGACGCCTTCTACGCCCTCGATAGCGAGTGGCGCATCGTTCATGTCAACCGCTCCGCCGCCGCGCTCCTCGGCGCATCTCCGGAGACGCTGGTCGGCGCCATGCTGTGGGAGCGCTTTCCCGAGCTGATCGGCAGCGAGGCGGAACGGCAGCTGCGCCGGGCGGTGACGTCCGGCGGCACGGTCGACTACGAGATATTCTCCCCGCTCGCCGGCCGCTGGTTCGCGGTGCACGTAACGCCGATCGCCGAGGGCGTCACCGGCGTCCATGCCCGCGACATCGACGAGCGCAAGCTGGCGCAGGAGGCGCTGCAGCGCAGCGGCGACCATCTGCGCCTGGCGATGGAGGCGGCGGGCTTCGGCATCTGGGACTACGACATGGTCACCGGCGCGCGCGCCTGGACCGAACAGGCGAAGGCGCTGATGGGCGTGCGGCCGGAGGCGCGGCCGAGCTTCGAGACCCTGATCGCCGCCGTGCATCCCGAGGACCGAGAGCGGGTGGCCGAGGCGTACCGCCGATCGCACGATCCCGCCAGCGGCGGCGTCTATTCGGTCGAGTATCGCGTCGGCGATGCAGCGACCGGCGAGCGTTGGGTGGCGGCGCGCGGCCGCACCCTCTTCGACGCCGAGCGGCAGCCCATCCGCATGATCGGCGTCACGCTCGACGTCACCGAGCACAAGCGCCGCGAGCAGGCGCTGCGCGACAGCCAGCAGCGCTTCCAGGACATGCTCGAGGCGCTGCCGCAGATCGCGTTCGTCATCGGCGTCGACGGCACCGCCGAGTACTACAACCGGCGCTTCGTGGACTATGTCGGCCACGCGGTCGGCATCGACCCGGCGTCGCGCACCGCGCTGAACCATCCCGACGACCAGGCGAGCTTGATCAAGGCGCGCATGGAAGGCGCCTTCTACGGCCGCGACTATACGGTGGAATGCCGCGTCCGCCGCCATGACGGCGCCTTTCGCTGGCACATCATCCACAACTCGCCGCTGAAGCGGGACGGCAAGATCGTCGCCTGGCTGGGCACCGCCATCGACATCGACGATATGCGCCAGGCGCAAGAGACGATGCGTCGGGTCAATGAAGAGCTCGAGCGCCGCGTGGTCGAGCGCACCCGCGACCTCGCCGAAGCGAACCACCGGCTTCGCGCCAGCGAGGAGAACCTGCGAGCGCTATTCCGCAAGGCGCCGGTGCCGATGCATTCGCTCGACGCGCTGCGCTGCATCGTCGACGTCAACGAGCGCTGGCTCGAGCTTTTCGGCTACCGGCGCGAAGAGGTGATCGGTCGCCGCATGTCTGAATTCCATGCCCCCGGACAGGAGGGGCTGCACGACGCGCGATGGCAGGCGATGCTGCGCGCCGCCACGCTGCGCGACATCGAGCGGCGATTTGTCAAGAAATCCGGCGAGGTGTTCGACGCGCTGGTGTCGGTCTATCTCGAGCAGGATGCCGAGGGCAACTTCCTGCGCACGATTACCACCATCGTCGACGTCACCGCGCGGCGGCGCGCCGAGGAGGCGGCGCGCCGCGAACGCCGGCTGTCGGAGCTGCTGATCGAGAGCAGCACCGACGGCATCATCGGCATCGACACGGACATGCGCTACACCGTCTGGAATCCGCGCATGGAGCGGCTGTCGGGCATGCCGCGCGACACCGTGCTGGGGCACGACGTGTTCGAGCGCCGTCCCGATCTCATCGGCACGCCGATCGAGGCGGCCTGGCGCGCCACCATGGAGGGTCACCGCAGCAGCCTGCGCGACCTCCCCTACAACTATCCGCCGCCGGGGACGAGCGGCTTCGGTGACCTCGATTTCGCGCCGCTCTACGCGCCCGACCGCACCATCGTCGGCGGCTTCGCCTTCCTGCACGACACCACCGAGCGCCGGCGCATCGAGGAGCAGCTGCGCCAGTCGCAGAAGATGGAGGCGGTGGGCCAGCTCACCGGTGGCGTCGCCCATGACTTCAACAATCTGCTTACCGTCATCATGGGCAATCTCGACAATCTGCGGCACCATCTGCCCGACAGTCCAGAGGCCCGGCGCATGGCCGAGGCGATCATGCGCGCGGCGACCCGCGCCGCCACCCTCACGCATCGGCTCCTCGCCTTCGCCCGGCGCCAGCCGCTCGAGCCCAAACCGGTCGACGTCAACAAGCTGGTCGGCGGCATGTCCGACCTGCTGCGGCGCTCGCTCGGCGAAGGCATCGTCATCGAGACCGTGCTCGCCGGCGGCCTCTGGCGCACGCTGGCGGACCCGAACCAGCTCGAGAACGCGCTGCTCAACCTCGCGGTCAACGCGCGCGACGCCATGGCGCAGGGCGGCAAGCTCACGCTGGAGACCGCAAACGCCTTCCTCGACGAGAGCTATGTCGAGGCGCATGAAGATCTGGCTGCCGGCCAGTATGTGATGATTGCCGTTTCCGATACCGGTTGCGGCATGACCCGCGACGTCGCGGAGAAGGCGTTCGAACCCTTCTTCACCACCAAGGAGGTAGGCCAGGGCACCGGGCTCGGCCTCCCGCAGGTCTACGGCTTCGTCAAGCAGTCGGGCGGCCATGTGAAGATCTACAGCGAGCCCGGCGAAGGCACGACGGTGAAGCTCTACCTGCCGCGGCTGGCGGCGAGCGAGCCGGTCGCGGAAGCGTCCGACGAGACGCGGCCGAAGCCGGCGCCGACCGACGGCGAGACCATCCTGGTGGTCGAGGATGACGAGGACGTCCGCAGCTACAGCGCCGACATCCTGCGCGCGCTGGGCTATGGCGTGATCGAGGCGCCGGCCGGGCCGGACGCGCTGCTGCTGCTCGACAGCCGGCCCGGGATCCGCCTGCTCTTCACCGATGTCGGCCTGCCCGGCGGGCTAAACGGCCGCCAGCTCGCCGACGAGGCGATGCGCCGCTGCCCGGGTCTCAAAGTGCTCTTCACCACCGGCTACGCCCGCAACGCCATCATCCATCAAGGCCGACTCGATCCCGGCGTCGAACTCATCGTCAAGCCCTTCACCGCCGCGAGCCTCGCCGCCAAGGTGCGCCAGGTCCTGGAGGGCGGCCTGGCGAGCCGCAATTGACGCGCCGCCGCCGGGACGCTTCAGCGCAGTGTGATCGGCGCCCTCCTCCGTGCCGAAGCGGCGTCGGCCGTGACCGCGCGAGTGTCTCTAGTCGGCGGCCGTCCGGACAATCTTGTCCAAAACCTTCCACACGCCATCGAGCGCCTTGGCCATCGCCTCGGCGTCCCGCAAGGTCTCGGCCCAAAGGTCCGGCCGACCGCGGAGTACCATCTGGGTGACGGCGAGCGACTCTTCGGCATGGCGCTCTTCCACGCCCTGGGAAAAACAGTCCGCGAAATAGGGTTCTTTGAGGATTTCAGGGAAGTGGACGGCCAAGGCGCTGGCCAGCGCGCGCATCCAGTCGTCCGACATCACCTCGACCACGCACCACGGCCCCAGCGACCGGGCGTAGAGCGACGTCGCAAGCCGCACGAAATGCGCGGTTTCACGATCGAGATGACGACACAGCTGTATCGGGTCGCCGAATTCCTCGTCCTCGAGAAGACACTTGGCTCCGATATTCCGGAAAGCCCTGGTCAGCTGATAGTGATGCGTATCGCCGCCCGGGAGCCCGTCATCATCGACGAAAATCTGGAGCTTGCGCTTGCGCATCGCCGGGCTGTCGAGATGGGGAAGGTAATAGACCGCCGCCCGCGTCGCATGCATGGCCGATTGATACACCAGATGAATCCGCCCGAGCAGCATCGGATTGCGGGCGGCCGAACCGGGCAGGGCAGCCAGGCGATTGAAGAACGGCATCCGTGACGGGCGATGTTCGGCAGCGATCACGGCGATTCGATCGGAAAACTGCTCGACGGGCTCGCGCGTGGGGGCGGTTCCGGCCTGCCGTTCGTCCAGGATGCTGTGGCGATCGATCATGTGCTACTTTTCCCTCCCGTCCGCCTTGGCGCTCGCCTTGGAAAGAAGCGACGCGCGCACCGGCGATCCTCAAGCGCGCAATACAATGCCACATTGTTCCACGCATTCCAATGCCCTACTACTTTATTGTTGTCAATTCATCATTCTTTTGGACGCTGCGTGCGCCGGAAGTCACAGGGGGTTACTCACTTCTCGGCGTGATCGTTTCCCGGCATTCGACTGGGACGGTTTTTTTGGCAGCGGGTGACGCTGCCCTGCGGACGAGGGACGACAGGAATGGGATCCTTCACCAAACTCGCGGCCGGCTGGTGCACGTTGTTCGTGGTCGGCACCGATCTCTTCGTCGTGTCCCCGCTCCTGCCAATGATCGGCGCCGACTACGAAATCTCGCCGGCATTGGCGGGACTCGGCGTCACGGCATTTGCCGTCGCCTATATGCTGATTGCGCCGATCCTCGGCCATGCCGCCGATCGGCTTGGGCGCCGCAAAACGCTCTTCTGGTGTCTCCTCGGCTTCAGCGCTGCAAATCTATTGACGGCCGGCTCCCGATCCTTCGCGTGGTTTCTGGCGGCGAGAATCCTTGCGGGCGCCGGAGCAGCGGGGATATCGCCCGCCATCTACGCCGTCATCGGCGATGCCGCTCCGCCGGAGCGACGCGCCTCCTGGATGGCGGTTGTGGTCTCGGGATTGCTGAGCGCGCTGGCGGCGGGGGCGCCGATCGGCACGATGGCCGCAGCGGCTTTCGGCTGGTCAAGCGTGTTCATCTTGCTCGCCGGCCTCGGTCTCGTCCTTGCCGGTGCGAATTACGCTCTATGGCCGGGCGAGCAACGCGCCGGCGGCTCGGTCGGGATGCCGCGCCAACCCCTCGACGCGATCCTTCTCGCGCGACGAATGTTGCCGACGATCGTATGGAGCGCCGCGCTCTATGGCGTCTATACCTATCTCGGCGCCGGCCTCGCGGCGCTGGGCTTCTCCGCCGGGCAGATCGCCCGCACGATCCTGGTTTACGGCGGCTGTGCGTTTGCCGGCGCGCTTCTCGGCGGATATGCGACCGATCGCTTCGGAGCGAGAAATACGGCCGCATCCTGCGTCGCCGGGCTTGGCGTCTGTTTCCTCCTGCTCCGGCTTGCGTTGCCCGACCGGTATCTGGTCGATCCGATTTTGGGCTTGGCCTCGTTGGCCGCTCAGATGTTCTTCCCCGCCCAGCAGGCCGGCCTCGCGGCCGACTTCCCGGCCCGGCGCGCTACGGTTCTCGCCTGGAACAACAGCGCGCTCTTCATCGGCATTTCGCTCGGGTCCCTGGCTGGCGCTGCGGCCATCGCCATCGCCGGGTTCGCCGCCGATGTGTCGGTCTGCGCCGGAATTGCGCTCGCCGGCGGGTTCGTCAACTGGATGGTCGTGCCCGGTCCACTCCGGTATCGGACCGAGGGCACGGGGCACGGCGGGTGACCCGCTCGGCAAAAGCGGCGACCCGTTCGGATGCTACTCATTCATCGCGTGCGGCAATGGACTTCCGGGCTTCGCATCGGCATCGGCCAGCGCGCGATTGATCGTCGCAACGAGATCCTGGATATCGAACGGTTTCTTGAGAAATTGCGCATGTGCCAGGGATAGATCGCCGGCCGTGACGTTGGCGGCGCCGGTGATCAATACGACCGGCAGAAGCGGCAGGATCTGGCGCGCCCGCACGATCAGCTCCAGTCCGGTCATCGACGGCATCGCCAAATCGGTGATCATGAGATCGATGCCCTCCTTTCGCTCGAGAGCCCTCAATGCGGCTTCACCGTCCTCCGCATCCACGACGACGTAGCCGATGTCGTACAGAAGCGACGTGACAAAGGCGCGGACTTCGGGATCGTCATCGACGACGAGCACCGTGGCGCCGAGAGATTGCGGTGTCACGTTCGGGTCGACGCCGGCCGACCGTCTTTCGGCGAGCGCCAGGGATTCGGCGGTGGCGCGCGGGAAGAACATGCTTACCGTGGTGCCCTCGTCGAGGCGCGTGTCGATGCTCACGGAGCCGCCGCACCGCCTGACCAGGCCATAGACCATGCTCAGTCCCAAGCCGGTGCCTTTGCCGAGGCCCTTGGTGGTAAAGAACGGCTCGAACACCTTGGCGCGGACTTCCTCGCTCATGCCGGTCCCGGTGTCGGCAACCGAGACCATGACGCAATCGTCCTTCAAATCCACCGGCAGGCGCGGATCGCCCGCCGGAACGTTGGCGGTGGTGATGGTCAGGCGTCCGCCGCTCGGCATCGCGTCCCGTGCGTTGATCGCCAGATTCAGCACGGCCAGTTCGAGCTGGCTGGCCTCGCCCATGGCTTTCCACAGGCCGCTCTGGAGTTTCATGTCGGTGCGGATGATCGAGGTTATCGATCGTTTCAAAAGCTCTTGGGCATTTTCGATGGTGCCGTTGACGTCGAGCGGATCCAGCTGAAGGTGCTGACGGCGCGAGAACGTCAGGAGATCGCCGACCAGTTTTGCGCCCCGCTTCCCGGCCCGGGTTGCCGTGTCGAGAACCTCGATAACCCGCTTGTCCCGGACGCGACGACGGGCAATCTCGAGATTGCCGAGGATCGCGGTGAGCAGGTTGTTGAAGTCGTGCGCGATGCCGCTGGTCAATTGCCCGATCGCTTCGATCTTCTGCGCGTGCAGCAAATCCGCCTGGATACGCTCGCGTTCCTTGATCTCGGCCTTGAGCTGCTGATTCGCCTGAGCAAGTTCGTTCGTGCGCAGCACCACGCGATCTTCCAGCGATGTGTTCAGCTGCCGCAATTTCTCTTCCGCCAGCATCCGCGCCCTGGCGTCGGCCGCCAGCGCGTCGGCCATGTCGTTGAATGCGATGCCGAGACGGCTGATCTCGGTGCCGGAATCCCGTACCGGAACCCGGGCGTCATAGTTCCCCTTGCTCCACTCGCCGGCGCCATCGAGCAAGGCGTCGATGGGACGTCGGATAAAAATGCGGCCGCCGTACCAGGCCGCGGCAATCGCCAGGAGGAATCCGAGAAGGATGAGCCCGATGCCGCGTCTTGTGGCATTGTCGATCGGCGTGAACGCCTCGGATTTCGTCTGGCCGGCGCTGAGAAACAGGTCATAGGGCGGCAGCCTGGCAGGCAGATAGCCGAATATCCGCGTTATGCCGTCGACGCCGACGGCCTCTTCCCACCCGGTCGTATCCCCATCCATGATCGCTTCATGCGTCCGACGCATGTTTTTGCCGACCAGCTGCCCCGGATGCGGCAGGCGCGCGATGATGTTGCCTTCGCGATCGGCGATCAGGATCGACTGGTCCGCCGTCAGTTTTCTGTCTTTGAGATGCTCGGAAAGCCAGTCGAGGTCCAGGGCGGCAAATACGACGCCCGCCGGGTGTCCCTGCTCGTCGTAGAAGCGGTGAGCGAATTGAATCGATTTCTGACCGGTCTCCGGATCGGCCCAGTAATTGCCGACCGCGACGTTCAAATCGCCCTTCAGCGCCATGGCTCGCTTGAAGAACGCTTGATCCGCGACCGACGCGCGGGATTTAGCTGAACTCGAACAGAAGATGTTGCCCTGCCCGTCCGTGGCAGCAATCAAATTATAGCTCACATAGCTCTGCTTCAGGCTGGCGAAGAGCGCGCTGCAGGCGCCGGCATCCTGCTGCTTCACGACGGATAATTGGCCGAGCGCGAGAAGCAGTTGGCGGGCGCCTTCGCGCAGCTCGCCCATTTCATGGCCGAATTGCGCGGTGATCTGTATGACTTCGTGCCGGATCTCGGCTTCGCGCGCTTTTCTCAGGTCGTACTCGTTGTAGGCCTGGATGCCGAGCGCCGGAAGGACGGCGATCAGCACCAGCAGGAACATGCGAAAGGTCAGGGTCGTCCGACGCAGCGACGGGACCCATCCGGCGCTTCGGCGCCTGGGTGCACTCTTGTTGGAATTCCGAGCGTCGCTGGCGGCCGGCGTGTTCATGACCTGTCCGTCACCGCCTTCCATGGGCTTCAACGATCAGGGGACCGAAAAATGTCTGTAACACTTAATAATACGGGACATGCGCGTCCGTTCATGGCATTATGACTGACGAAGTGTACAATTTTATTAAGAACGCGGTAACCATCTGTCATTGTAGATGACGCGCGAAATCCGGCAAGGCGGCACGTGCGTAAAGCCGCCCGGTGACAGAGAAGGCCGCAAGGGTGAATGGATCAAGGGTATCGCGACTCGACCGCCGGTGAAGGGCTCTTAATGACGAAGGTCCTGGTTATTGAGGATGATCCCGAGGTTCGTCAGACCCTCGTCTACATCCTGGAGGATGAGGGATACAAGGTTGTCGTCGCCGAAGACGGCGCCAAGGGGGTCAGGAAGTTCGAGAGCGACCAGCCGGACCTGGTGATCACCGACGTCTTCATGCCCAACCAGGAAGGTTTCCAGACGATCCGGGAGATTCTTGCCCGGAAACCCGAAGCCAAGATCATCGCCGCGTCGGCCGGTTTTAGTTCATCGTCGTCCTCCGACGACGACAAGAGGGATTTCTATCTCCGGATGGCGCACCAATTGGGTGCGACCGAGGTCATTCCGAAACCCTTTGAAATCGACGACCTCATCCGACGCGTGAAACGCTGCCTGGCAAGCGACCCTCCGGCCGCCTCGCGGCTGGCGCCCTGATGAACCGTCGGCGCGATCCCGGCGCCGAGTTCATCGTCGAGGCCTGCATCCTCGCAAGTCTTGCCGGCAGGGCGCTGCGGGCCGGTTAGGCTTGGAGTCGATTTGCGCCCGCATGGCCTCCCTGCACTCGGGCCAATTTCGCGAAACCCTCGCGCTGGCCCGTCGGATCGGCTGGCGATGAGCAATTTTTTGCAACTGGCCGGACTGTCATCGCTCTCCTTTCTCGTCGGCGTCGGACGGGCCGCGATCTTCGCCGCCACGGCGCTGTCGCATTGCGTTCGTCCGCCCTTCTATGGCCGTCTGCTCCTGCGTCAGCTCGTCGAGATCGGCTATTACTCGCTGCCGGTCGTCGGCCTCACGGCGCTCTTCACCGGCATGATGCTGGCACTGCAGATGAACACCGCGTCACGATCGATGCTCGGAGTCTCGTCCCCTTCGCCGTCGTGCTGGAGATGACGCGGGAACTCGGACCGGTGATCGCGTCGCTGATGGTGGCCGGCCGCGTCGGTGCCGCGATCGCTACCGAGCTCGGCACCATGCGTGCCACCGATCAGATCGATGCGCTCTCGCTGCTGGCAACCAATCCTTGCAAATATCTGGTCGCCCCACGCCTGATCCCCGGCACCGTCATGGTGCCGTTTCTGGTGCTGGTGTCAGACATCATCGGTGTCTTCGGCGGCTTTCTCGTCAGCACTCATACCCTCGGATTCGGTGCCGCGGATTATAGTGGCCTGACCGCCGACTTCTTGCGCAGAGAGGATGTACTCTCCGGCATCACTAAGGCCACGGCTTTCGGCTTCGTGGTGACGCTGATGGGCTGCTATCAGGGCTATCATGCGCGCGGCAGCGCAGCAGGTGTTGGAGCGGCGACGACCGCCGCCGTGGTCTCGGCGTCGATTCTGATCCTGTTGATCGACGCCGCGCTGACCGGCATCCTGTTCTGATCCCCGGCCCTTCTTGCCGGGGTGCGTGCGGCCGCTGCAAAGCCGCCCGTCCCGTGCTATGAGCACCGGGCGCGGCCGGGCGTGGGCCGGCCCCTGCTTCACCAGCCTTTCCGGACCCCATGACGTCATGAACGATCTCGACCTTTCGACCCGCGCCGCCATCGATGCGGTGATCGCCGGGCTGGCGACGGCCGGCTACATTTGCAGCCGCCAGATCGCCACCGCCGTCTTCCTGGCGCAGCACCTGCAGAAGCCGATCCTGGTCGAAGGCCCTGCCGGGGTCGGCAAGACCGAGCTCGCCAAGGCGAGCTCGGCGCTTCTCGGCCTGCCGCTCATCCGCATGCAATGCTACGAGGGGCTGGACGAGGCCAAGGCGCTCTACGAGTGGAAATACGCCAAGCAGCTGCTCTACACCCAGATCCTCAGGGACCGGCTGGGCGAGGAGTTGAACGGCGTCAGGAGTCTCAGCGCTGCGATCAAGCGGCTGCAGGGTACCGGCGACATCTTCTTCTCCGAGCAGTTCCTCGAGCCGCGGCCGCTGCTGCGCGCCTTGCAGCAGCCCCGCGGCGCGGTGCTGCTGGTCGACGAGGTCGATAAATCCGACCAGGAATTCGAGGCTTTCCTGCTCGAGATCCTGTCGGACTACCAGGTCACGGTGCCGGAGATCGGCACCATCCGCGCGCCGGTGCCGCCCTTCGTCGTGCTCACCTCGAACAGTGCGCGCGACCTTGGCGATGCGCTGAAGCGGCGCTGCCTGCATCTCCATATCGGCTTTCCCGAGCCGCGGCTCGAAGAGCGCATCATCGCGGTCAAGGTGCCGGGCGTCTCGGCAATGCTGCGCCGCCAGATCGTGGCGCTCGTCCAGGAGCTGCGCCGCCAGGATTTGCGCAAGCTGCCCTCGGTCAGCGAGACCATCGACTGGGCGCGGGCGCTGCTGCTGCTGCATGCCGAGCATCTCGAGGCCGAGATGGTCCGGGAAACCCTCAATGTCCTGCTCAAATTCGAGGGCGACGTGAAAGCGGTCGAGAGCAAGCTCCCGGCTCTCACCGAGGCGGCGCGGCGCGGCGTGGCGGTGTGAGCGGGTCGGCAGCCAGCCCGCGCCACGCAGCTCCCGCGCTCGCGGCGCCCTTGCTCCGCTTCATCCAGGCGCTGCGCGATAGCGGCCTGCGCGTCTCGGTGGCCGAGAGCATCGACGCCTTTGCCGCGGTGGCGGTGACCGGGCTCGGCGACCGCGAGGCGCTGAAGGACGCGCTCGGCCTGGTGCTGGCCAAGACGTCGGCGGAGAAAGCCGCGTTCGCCGCCTGCTTTGACCTCTTCTTCACCCGCGACGTCCTGGCGCCCCTCGCCGCTGCCGGGACACCGCCGGCCGGCGACAACGGCGACGGGGGCTCGGCGCTCGGCCGGATGCTGCTCGCCGGCGACGGCACGGCGCTCGCCGCGGCGATGGAGGCGGCGGCCAACGGCGTCGGCATCTCCGAGATCAGCTTCTTCACCCAGACCAACATCTACGGCCGGCGCATCCTCGATGCGTTGGGGCTCGAAGCGCTCGACCGCGAGATCGAGGCGCTGCGGCGCGACGCAGGCTCCGCAGCGGCGTCGCGCGCCGACCGGCTCGAGGCGCAGCGCACGCGCCTGCGGGACGCGGTGCGCGACTTCGTCCGCCGCCAGCTCGCGCTCCACGCCGACGGCAAGACGCGGGCGATGCGCGAGGAATTCCTCAGCACCGCGCGACTCACCAATCTCGACCGCAGCGATTTCCAGCGCATGCATGCGCTCGTGCGCGTTCTCGCCAAGCGGCTCGCGGCGAAGCACGCTCTCGTCCGCCGGCGCGCGCGGCGCGGCCAGCTCGATCTCCGCCGTACCTTGCGCCAGAACATGGCGACGGACGGCATGCTGTTCCGCACCTCCTGGAAGCGGCAGAAGATCGAGCGGCCCAAGGTGATGGCGCTCTGCGACGTCAGCGGCTCGGTGGCCTCGGTCGCGCGCTTCCTGCTGCTCTTCCTCTACAGCATGCACGAGGCGATGGCGGGCTTGCGCGCCTTCGCCTTCTCCGACCGGCTGGTCGAGGTGAGCGAACTGCTCGAGCGCCACGAGATCGAGCCGGCGATCGCCGCCATCCTGCGCGAGGTGGGGTTCGGCTCCAGCGATTACGGCCGCTCGCTCGAGGATTTCGAGCGCAGCGCCTTGCCGCTCGTCGACCGCCAAACCAGCGTCATCGTTCTGGGCGACGGCCGCAGCAACTACACCAATCCGCGCGCCGACATCCTCGAGGCGATCCAGAAGCGCTGCAAGCGGGTGATCTGGCTCAATCCCGAGCCGCCGTCGCTCTGGGGCTCCGGCGACAGCGAGATGCTGCGCTATCGCCCCTATTGCCATTATGCCGGACACTGCAACAGCCTGCGCCACCTCGAGCGCGCGATGACGGACCTGCTGGAGGCTAGATGAGAGCGGCGCGCCCGGTTACCGCGGCGATGACGGTCGACGCATCGGCATCCGTATTGCCGCGCCAGGCCACGATCTGGTCGGGGCGGATGAGCGCGAGATCGGCGGCATAGAGGTCGCGCGCTTCGTCGCAGGCGAGATCGACGAGCTTGAGATCGAGCCCGGCCGCCGCCGCGGCCCGGACGAAGGCGTCGCCGCCGGCGGGTTGCGCGCCGAGCCTGAGCAGCGTCCATTCGAAGCCGAAGGCGTCGTAGAGCGAGCGGCCCGGCGCCAGCCACAGATGCGGCGCCCGTCCGCCCGGGCAGGCGGTGGGAACATAGACGTTGGCGGCATCGGCGGGAGGCGCCGTGCCGTCGGACAGGATGACCGGCGAGCCGTCATAGCGGCCGCCGAAGGTGATGCCGGGAATGTTGAACTCCGCCCGGGCATGGGCTTCGAGATAGGCGCCGGCCTGCGCTCGCGCCGCCGCGCCTTCGGGCGTGTCGTCTTCGATCTCTGCGGCGGGCATGAACAATCCCAAGGAGTCCGCGAAGCCGCGCGCATAGCCGGTGTTGCGCTGCGCCAGGGGCTGTCGTTCCGCCTCGTAGCTTTCCAGCAGCGCCGGGCCGCCCTGCCCCTTGAGCACGGCGGCCAGCTTCCAGCCGAGATTGACCGCGTCCTCGATCGCGGTGTTGTAGCCGAGGCCGCCCGTCGGCGTGAACAGGTGCACCGCGTCGCCGCCGAGGAAGACGCGGCCGCGCTGGAAATGGCCGGCGACCAGCGCGTAGCCCGCGGTCCAACTGCCGCGCGACAGGATCTCGGCATCGACCCTGGCGCCGATGGCGGCCTCGAACAGTGCGTGCGCGCCATCGACGCTGATCGCGCTCTCGTCCTCATGCGCGCGAAGCTGGGTGTGAAAGGCGAACTCGCCCTTGCCGTCGACTGCAGCCAGGAAGGCGCGCCGGTCGCGGTTGAAGGCCACGCTCATCCAGGCCGGCGCATGCGGCACCACGTCGTAGAACTGCGACGAGCGCAGATAGACCGCGTACATCCGGCCGCCGAAGAAATCGCGCACCGCGCCGCTCTCGCCGGCATAGGCCAATCCCAGCGCCTGGCGGACGGTGCTGCGCGGCCCGTCGGCGCCGACGAGATAGGCACCGCGGATCGCCATCCGGCGGCCATCCGCCACGAACTCCACCTGCGCCTCGACATGGCTGCCGCGATCGGCGAACTCGACCAGGCGCCAGCCGTAATTGATGGAGACGCCGGGCAGGCGTTCCGCGTGCCGGCGCAGCACCGCCTCGACATATTTCTGCGACACCCGGTGCGGCAGCTCGGCCGTGCTCCACGAGCCCTTGAGATCGCTGACCAACTGCCTTGCCTCGCGCGACGAGGGCAGCCTGAAGCGCGCCAGTTCATAGCCGGCGTAGCGGGTGAAATAGGCGGTGTCGGTGGGAAAGTCGGGCGGCAGCCCGAGGGCACGGATCTCGTCGGCGATGCCGAGACGCCGATAATGCTCCATCGTGCGGGCTTGCGTCGCGTTGGCCTGCGGATTGAACGCCGTCGTCGGCTTCTCGTCGACGAGCAGCGTCGAAATCCCGCGACGCCCGAGCTCATTGGCAAGCATCAGCCCGCAGGGGCCCCCGCCCACGATGAGCACTGCGCAGTCCCGAATCGCCATCGCTCTGTCGCAGCTCGCCGCGCGGGCGGTCAGCCGCGTCCCGCGCCGCGCCTAGAACGGGATCTCGTCGTCCAGCTCCTGCACCGGGGCTCGCCGCTCCGCCCGCGGCGCGGCACCGCCGCCGCCGCTGCCACCGCCGGCCATGGCGTAATCCTCTGCCGGGGCTTCCTCGCCGTAGCCCCCGGCCCCGCCGCCGCCGCTGCGACCATCGAGCATGGTGAGCTCGCCGCGGAAACGTTGCAGCACCACCTCGGTGGTATAGCGCTCCTGGCCGGAATTATCGGTCCATTTGCGCGTCTGCAAGGCGCCTTCGAGATAAACCTTCGCGCCCTTCTTGAGGTATTTCTCGACGATGTCGACCAGGCGATCGTTGAAGATCACCACCCGGTGCCATTCGGTGCGCTCCTTGCGCTCGCCGCTGGCCTTGTCGCGCCAGCTCTCGGAGGTGGCGACGGAGAAGTTCGCGATACGGGTGCCGTCCTGGGTCGAGCGGATCTCGGGATCGCGGCCGAGATTGCCGATCAGGATCACCTTGTTGACGCTTCCGGCCATGTTGCCTGCCTTCGGTTAGAGCTGCGGAGCGGAAGACGGCTCTGGCGCGCCGGCTCCGGCCATCTTAGCGGGCCGCCGGAGCGACGCAACGAGCAAGGCCTGGGCGCAAGGTCGCAGGATGCCCATCTGAGGCGTCTTTCCCACGAACCGGCCGCGCCCGCGGCCTCAGAGGCGGTGCCATGAACGCCATCTCGCCAGTCGCCATGCTAGAACATAGAGAGAACAAAAGCAACAGCTCCGACTCCGGCGCCGGCCCGGCCGGGGATGCGGTGCTGCTCGACGCCTATTCCCGCGCCGTCACGGGTGCGGTCGACCGCGTCGGCCCGGCGGTGCTGCATCTCCAGGTCGAAGCCGCCGACGGCCGTGGCGGCGCCGGCTCGGGCGTGGTCTTCACCCCGGACGGCTATGTGCTCACCAACAGCCATGTGGTCGCCGGGGCCAAGCGCCTGCAGGCGACATTTCCCGACGGCCGGACGATGACCGCGAGCCTGGTCGGCGACGATCCCGACACCGATCTCGCGGTGCTGCGGCTCGCCGGCGAGGCGCCGGCCTTCGCCCGCCTTGGCGACGCGCGCAAGCTGCGCGTCGGCCAGCTGGTCATCGCCATCGGCAATCCCTTTGGCTTCCAGGCGACGGTGACGGCGGGGGTGGTGAGCGCGCTCGGCCGCAGCCTGCGCGCGCGCTCCGGCCGGCTGATCGACAGCGTCATCCAGACCGACGCCGCGCTCAACCCCGGCAATTCCGGCGGCCCGCTGGTGACCGCGTCCGGCGAGGTGGTCGGCATCAACACCGCGATCATCGCCATGGCGCAAGGCATCTGCTTCTCGATCTCGGCGAATACCGTCGAGTTCGTGGCATCGCGCCTCATCCGCGACGGCCGCGTCCGGCGCTCCTATATCGGCCTCTCCGGGCAGAACCTCATCCTGCCGCGCCGCGTCGTGCGCTTCCACGACCTCGCGCGCGACAGCGGCGTGCGCGTCGAGGCTACCTCCGCCGATGGCGCCGCGCGCCAAGCCGGGCTGCTTTCCGGAGACATCATCGTCGGCTTTGCCGGCGAGCCGGTCGGCACGGTCGATGAACTGCACCGGCTGCTGACCGAGGAACGCGTCGGCAAGCCTGCCGCGGTGACGGTGCTGCGCCGGGCGGACAAGCGCGAGTTCGCGGTGGTGCCGCGGGAGGGGGCGCCGGGGGGGCGGTAACGAAACGTGATGATCCCTCCGGCAGTTTGCTGGGCAGCGTCGGAGCGCGACCAAGTTCGGCACGCATTCACTGTCTGACCGACGCAGCGCGAGACCAAGCTTGCATAGGCCCTTTACGGGTTCTTCCCGAAATTCGGGTCGTAGGGGCCGGCCAATATGCCTTGGCCCTTTGTATTGAAGGCGACCGAATTTACCCGCGCGGCAAGCGGCATGTAGCTAGGATGAGCACGCTCAATGGCCGCGGTGATCGCGTCCGCCACGAGAGCGGCAACGATATTGCCGCTCCCCGCGGCTTGCGGCGAATATTGCAGGTGAACCTCGCGATCCCAAAGCGTTTGCCCCGTTCTGCCACTCTTCAAGACATAGTGGACGTCGACGATCGTCGTCGTGGAGAGAAGCACGTAGCGAGCGTCCCAGTGCTCGATACTGGCATAGAGGATCGCATCTGCGCCGAATAGGCCAGCGAGCCTGGTGGGGTCGGATTGAGCGACGAAGTCAGCGTCCGATAGCCCGTCGTCATCCATGGTGTGCTTCACCATGTTGACGGGGAAAACGTAATAGCCATGCTCGGCCAACGGCGTCGAAAGTGTCACGAGAAAATTGTCCGGAGCGTCGACCTGAGTGGTCCGGTTGACGACAGGCGCGATCAGGATCGAGCGAGGCGCAGCCTGCTGGAATGCCGTGTAGTCCTTCGGCGCTAAAGGCTTCGCACAGCCGGTCAGCGCGATGACCCCCGCCACCAAGCTCAGTCGGATGATTGCATTCAATTTGGCACTCCTCAGGACGATGGCGGGAGCTTCTCACCGCCGCCGGAAGCGGGCTTGTCGGCTTTCTGAGGTTGGTTTGGGCCTTTCGCGGCGGCGATCTCCTTGTCCATGAAAGCCGCCGCTTCCGGCCACGACTGCTTCTCGCGCTGGAACAACTGGATGGCCTGGGCGGTATCGCCATGTGCTAGCATCATGTATCCGTATTCGGCGTAGATGCCGGGCGGCACCTTTTTCCCCGTGTCGCCGGCTGCGACGATCGCGGCCAGAGATTTTTCGTATTCGGGCTCGTCGCCCGGATTGCCATAATAATCGTATAAGGAATTGCTGTAGCTGCCCCAATAATACTTGTCGTGCGGCTGACAGGCGGCAAGCGCCAGTCCGAGTCCTATGAGGGATACGATTCCTGCTGCTCTCATTGCGAGTGATCCGGAAGGTCGATGGTCTTTGTGCCTTCGCCCAGAAACACGTTTTGTGAGTACAGAACCTGATCACCGATCCTGACGACCACGTGATGGACGCCGGGATCAACGGTCAGAGTCTGGTTTTGGCCATCGAATGCCGCAGCCAGGCCGGCCACCCGACCGTCTAGCAGTAGCACCGCATCGGGCGGCGCATGGGCGAATTGGAGATGTGGGCGGTCGTCGACCGTTTCGACCCTCGAGACCGGAGGGGTGCACGAGCAGAGGAGAAAAGCGGCGGCGACGGCGCTCAGCGCCCTGAGCGTCATCATTTCCCGACCTCGGCGACGAAGAGAGTCGCCTTTTGGGCAGCCAGAATAGAGCCCGACACCAGCCTGCAGATCGAGCCTTCATCGGTTTCGTTGTCGCCGAATGTGCTTTGAACGACGATTTCGCCCACTTGAGTTGGAGGAAGCGCGACATCAAAGCCGCTCTGAGCACTTCGCACGCTGCTGCCGGACTCCATGACGGCTAAATGGTCACCGGCCTTCAGCCCTTGGCGCTTGCCGCCCGAAATGATCACTTGCGAGCCCTCGACCTTCAGAATGTCGCTGCGCCAAGGCCGCTCCGCCAATTTGGTGACGACCTGATTGAGGACGTCCGAGATGGCGGCCCCGATAGCGCGGTCGTTGAGGGTCGAGTCATATCCGGCACGATCGCCGAATCCCATCACGGTTGCGGCCTCGGTCGTTGCCTTGCCGGCCCCGGAGGCGGTGAAGAACACACGCGCCGTCTTGACGTCGATCAATCTGAGTTCAACCTTCGCCCGCGCCACCTGTCGCTTCGTGTTGCTGAGGAAGCCTGCCTCGCCTTCAATCTCTCTCCCAAACTCGGTCAGCGAGCCGATGATCAAGGCGTCGGCCCCGACGTTGTTTCCCTGGACTCCCGAAAATTCCTGTTCGCCGCGCGCGAGCCAGAGATCGGGCCGCTCCAGAACGATGAATTTCCCGGACTGCACCAGCATGGTGCTCAGCATATCGCTCGTTTGCCGTCCCAAGGGGTCCATCTGCTCCCCGGTGAGCAGCGCCTTTCCGTAGAGCGTCTCGTTCGTGAACCGGCCGATGGCGACCTTGCGCTTGTAGACCAGCGCTTGCGTGGCAGGGGCGATAACGACCGCAGGCTTAGGCGCCTCGACTTGCTGCGGCACGGGGGAACTAGTGGCACAAGCAGCCAGAACACCCGAGGCCGCCAATGCCACCCCGAAGCTCAGAAAACGCAGGTGCATCGCAGCTTTCTGCCCTCCCCTCTTCGTAGCTCAACAGTAGCTTTTGTCGCATACAAAATCAACCTATGAATGCGTCGCCTACGCACGCATCAAGGTGACTGCAGCAAGGATCAGGCCTTAGTCCGGCAGGATATTATTGCGGCCTCGACATGCTCGATGCCGAAGGCCAGCGCTGCGACGTCGAGAGTCTCTCGATCGTCGACTACCTGAGGCACGCTGGGGAGAGTTAGCGTCAGCCGTCGTCACCTGGGCCGCATTCTTGTGCCAGCGCCTCCCCATCCGCGCTGGCGATCAGCCGCTTCGGCACCAGCAGCAGCACCGGCAGGATCAGCGCGTAGACCGCCGTGATCGCGATCACGCAGACGGTGAAGCCGCCATAGCGGTCGTAAAGGAGGGTGCCGAGGACGTCGCCGAAGCGGGCGGCGACGAAGAACAGCGCGCTCGACAGCATCAGCGTCGTGCCCTGGAGCGCGCGCGGGCAGGAGCGGATGAGCAGGTCGATATAGGCGGCGCTGGCGACGCCGCCCATCAGGCCCATCGGCGCGGCCGCGATCAGCGCGGCGGCGACCGAGTGGATGAAGAGCAGCGGCACCATCTGCGGC
>DAHUYF010000084.1 GCA_027315365.1 Rhodospirillales bacterium
ACGATCTCCGACACCTCCTCCGTGGATTGCGCGAACACCACCGCATCGGGCGGCGCCGGACGGTGATAGCTCTCGTCCCGCCCATGCTGCTCCCGCACCGCGGCCGCGGTCGACACCCGCTCGCCGAAGCGCGCCTTCAGCAGATCGATGACAGAGCTTGCTTGAGCAGGACGCGAGGCCGGTGCGGTCATGAGCGTGTCTCCCGTCTCTCTCGGCGCGCCTGGCGCGCGGATACTCCTCACGCGAACGCCGCGCGCAGCTCGCGCTTCAGGATCTTGCCGTTGGCGTTGCGCGGCAGCGGTTCGTTTTGCAGCAGGATGCGCACCGGCACCTTGAAGGCGGCGAGCCGCTCGGCGACGTGGCGCTGAAGCGCGGCTTCGCTGACGGCGGCGCCGGGCGCCGCCTGTACCACCGCGCCGACCTCCTCGCCGAGCACGCGATGGGGAATGCCGATCACTGCCGCGTCCATCACCGCGGGATGGCTGTAGAGCGCGTCCTCGACCTCGACGCAATAGACGTTCTCGCCGCCGCGGATCAGCATGTCCTTGACCCGGTCGAGGATGTAGAGGAAGCCCTCCGCGTCGATGCGCACGAGGTCGCCGGTATGGAGCCAGCCCTCGCCGAAGCTCGCCGCCGTCGCCTCGGGCTTGTTCCAATAGCCCTTCACCACGTTGGGCCCTTTGATCCAGAGCTCGCCGATCTCGCCCGCGGGGACGTCCCGTCCGGCGGCGTCGACGACGCGCAGGTCGCAGACCGGAATCGGCAGCCCGGCGCTGTCGGGCTTGCGCTGGTAATCCTCGGCGGCGTTCTGCGAGGTGATCGACGAGGTCTCGGTGAGGCCGTAGCCGTTGCCCGGCATCACCCTGGGGAATTTCTCCTTGATGCGCGCCACCAGCTCCGGCGCCGCCGGCGCGCCGCCATAGGAGATGCTGTCGACGCTCGAGAGATCGTAACGATCGAAGGCGGGATGCTCCAGCACCTGCCAGGCCATCGACGGCACGCCGCCGAAGCCGGTGACGCGCTCGCGCTCGATGAGCTGCATCGCGCGCTCGGGCTCCCAGCGATGCATCAGCACCAGCTTGTTGCCGCCATGCAGGTTGGCGCAGAGCACGGAATGACAGCCGGTGGCGTGAAAGAACGGCACCGACAGCAGGGTCGCGGTCTTGGGTGCGGTGCCCGGCGCGGGCAGCGGCTCGCCGCGGCGCAGCAGGACGCGCGCGCGCGCATAGGCCGCGCTCAGCAGGTTGCCGCAGATGTTGCGATGCGTGCCGAGCGCGCCCTTGGGCCTGCCGGTCGTGCCCGAGGTATAGAAGATCGTGGCGTCGTCCTCGGGATCGATCGCCGCCTCCGGCAGCGGACCGTCATCGCCGAGCGCGTCATCGAAAGACAGCGCGCCTGCGGGCAGCGCGCGGGCCGCGCGCGCCACCAGCACCGCATCGAGCCGCAGGCCGGCGAGATGCGGCAGCAGCCGCTCGACGCGCTCGGCGTCGGCGACGAGCAGGCGCGCGCCGGAATCCTCGAGGCAGTACCGCAGCTCGGCGCCGGTCATCCAGGCGTTGAGCGGCACGACGATGGCGCCGATCGACGCCGCCGCCCAGAAGGCGATCGACCACTCCGGGAAGTTGCGCATGGCGATGGCGACGCGGTCGCCCTTGGCTATCCCGAAGCGGCCGACGAGCGCGCGCGCCAGCGCCGCGCCCCGGCGGTAATGCTCGGCGTAGCTCAGCCTTTCGTCCTCGTAGACCAGGAAGGGCAGATCGCCATGGGCGCGGCTTCCTTCGAAGACCGCGCGCAGCGACGGCGGCGCGTTCTTCCACACCCGCGTCGGAATGCCGCGGATCACCCGGTCTTCCATCTCGAACGGCGCGCCCGGCGCGGTCAGTGCCGCCACCGCCGCCGCGATCGACAATCCCGTCACGTTTCCATCCCGCTCGTCTTGTCGCCCATCTTCCTGGAGGGCTGCCGGGCAAGCCTAGAGCAAGGCGCCGTCCTCGCCAATCGGCGAGCGCCGCGGCGAGCGCCGCGGCGAGCGCCGCACCGGCTGTCGCCGCACCGGCTTGAGCGGGGCCGGTGCGGATGATAGCGTGCGCGGCCCGCCGACAGGCGGGACGGGGGAGCGGCGGAGCGATGATCGAGATCGGCCTGGGCAGCGTGCAGAGTTGGGAATGCGACGTGATGGGGCACATGAACGTGCAGTTCTACGTCGCGCGGGTCGGCGATAGCCTGCCCGCACTGGCGCTGGCGCTCGGATTGGGGCCAAGCCAGTGCCGCGCGCTCGATGCCGAGCTGGTGCCGGTGGATCAGCATATCCGCTTCCTTAGGGAGCTGCGGCCGGGCGAGCCCTTCGCGATTTTCGGCGGCGTGCTCGCCTGCGACGGCGACCGGCTGCGGCTCTATCAGGAGATGCGCAACACGCTGACCGGCGCGGTTGCCGCCAGCTTCATCACCGTGGCGGCGCTGGTCGATGGCGAGCGGCGCTTCGGCCTGCCGCTGCCCGAGGCGGTGAAGGCGCGCGCCGCGGCGCTTGCCGAAGCGCTGCCGGAGCATGGCCGGCCGCGCGGCCTGACGCTCGATCCGCCGCGGCCGCGGCCGGATTGGGCGGAAGCGGATCGGCTGGGAATGCTGCTGACGCAGCAGGCCGCGGTCGGACCGCAGGAATGCGATTGGCGCGGCCTGATGGTGACGCGCGCGGTCATCGCCCGCGTCGCCGATTCCATCCCCAACATGGTGGCGAAGACGCGCGGCGCCGACCGCTCGGTCGAGAACGCCGGCGGCGCCGCGCTCGAATACCGTCTGATCTATCACGCGACGCCGCGCCAGGGCGACGTGCTGGCGCTGCGCGCCGGCATCAAATCGATCGGCGCCAAGGCCTTCATCTGGGGACACTGGTTGTTCGATCGCGAGAGCGGCGCGGCGGTCGCCACCACCGAGGCGGTCGCCGTCACCTTCGACCTCGCGACGCGCAAATCGCTGGCGCTGGGCGAGACGATGCGGCAGAGCCTGGGCCGGTTCCTGGTGCCGGGGCTCTCGGTCTGACCGGCTCCCTGGCCCAGGGCCAGGGCAGCGGCATTGATCCAGGTCAAAGCGTCGGCATCTGCGCCCTGATAGGGTCTGGCTCGTACCTCTCCTGTTAAGGTACCCACTTGACGCCGCATCCCCTCGCTGGCGTCGCGGGGCGCCCGGCCCCCAGCCGGGCGCCCCGGCCTCTTTTCCAGAGAGCTCCTAGCCGCCGTCGCCGCTTGCCGCTATCCTAGGGGAAACACCCCAGGGCGGAGGCGATGATGACGGAGGCCTTCATTTACGATGCCGTGCGCACGCCGCGCGGCCGCGGCAAGGCGTCGGGCGCGCTGCACGGCATGACGCCGATGCAGCTCGCGGTCACCGCGTTGAAAGCGGTTCGCGATCGCAACGCGCTCGACACCTCTGCCGTCGACGACGTCGTGCTCGGCTGCGTCGAGCCGGTGGGCGAGCAGGGGGCCGACATCGCCCGCGTCGCCGTGCTCGAGGCGGGCTATGCCGAGACCACCGCCGGCGTCCAGATCAACCGCTTCTGCGCCAGCGGGCTCGAGGCCTGCAACATGGCGGCGGCGCAGATCATGTCGGGCCAGAGCGACCTCGCCATCGGCGGCGGCGTCGAGAGCATGAGCCGGGTGCCGATGGGCTCCTCGGGCGGTGCCTGGGCGATGGATCCGCAAGTCGCGTTCCACACCTACTTCGTCCCGCAAGGCGTTTCGGCCGACCTCGTCGCCACCAAATACGGCATGAGCCGCGCCGATGTCGACGCCTACGCCGTCGAGAGCCAGCGCCGCGCCGCGCGCGCCTGGGCCGAAGGGCGCTTCAAGCGCTCGGTGGTGCCGGTGAGCGACATCAACGGGCTGTCCGTGCTTGATCGCGACGAGTATCTCCGTCCGGAGACGACGATGCAGTCGCTGGCGGCGTTGGAGCCCTCCTTCGTCAAGACCGGCGAGAGCTTCGGCTTCGACGCCGTCGCCATTCAGCGCTATCCCGAGGTCGAGCGCATCAACCATGTGCACCATGCCGGCAACTCCTCGGGCATCGTCGACGGCGCCGCGGCGGTGCTGATCGGCAGCCGCGAGACCGGCGATCGGCTCGGGCTCAAGCCGCGCGCCCGCATCCGCTCCTTCGCCTCGGTCGGCTCCGAGCCCACCATCATGCTCACCGGCCCGTCCTTTGCGGCGGAGAAGGCGCTGAAGCGCGCCGGCATGGACGCCCGCGACATCGATCTCTACGAGCTCAACGAGGCCTTCGCCGCGGTTGTGCTGCGCTTCATGCAGGCGCTCGACATTGCGCACGACAAGATCAACGTCAATGGCGGCGCCATCGCCATGGGCCATCCGCTGGGCGCCACCGGCGCGATGATCCTCGGCACGCTGCTTGACGAGCTCGAGCGCACCGGCAAGGCGACCGGCCTCGCCACCCTCTGCGTCGGCGCCGGCATGGGCACCGCGACCATCATCGAACGGGTCTGAGCGCCATGATCGATTACGATGCGGGCGCCGACGGCATCGCCGTCATCGCCTGGAACATGACCGAGCGGCCGATGAACGTGCTGAACGACGCCTCGATCGCGCGGTTTGCCGCGGCGGTGGAGGCGGCGATCGCGGACGCAGCGGTCAAAGGCGTCATCGTCACCTCAAAGAAGCGCGACTTCCTCGCCGGTGCCGATCTGACGGAGCTCGGCCGCTCGGCCGATGCGGCGACCCTGATGGCGTCCACCGGGCGCTTTCACGCGCTGATGCGCGCCATCGAGAAGAGCGGCAAACCGTTCTGCGCCGCGATCAACGGCACCGCCCTGGGCGGCGGCTACGAGATCGCGCTCGCCTGCCACCGCCGCATCTCCGCCGACGACCCCCGCATCCGCATCGGCCTGCCGGAAGTGAGCTTGGGGCTGCTGCCCGGCGGCGGCGGCACGCAGCGCCTGCCGCGGCTCATCGGCATCCGCGCCGCGCTGCCGCTGCTGCTCGAAGGCCGCAAGCTCGATCCGGCAAAGGCGCTCGCCGCCGGCCTGGTCGATGCGGTGGTACCGGCCGACCGCCTGCTCGCGGCGGCGCGCGAGTGGCTGCTGACCGACGGCCCGCAGAACGCGGTGCAGCCCTGGGACCGCAAGGGCTTCAAGATCCCCGATGGCGGCGTCTTCTCGCCCAAGGGGCACGAGACCTTCGTCGCCGGCAATGCGCTGCTGCACGCCAAGAGCTGGGGCAACTATCCGGCGCCGCGCAACATCGCCTCCTGCGTCTATGAGGGGTTGATCACCGATCTCGATACCGGCCTCAAGATCGAGAGTCGCTATTTCGTGAACTGTGCGCTTTCCGCCGAGGCGCGCAACATGATCCGCAGCCTGTTCTTCTCGATCGGCGACGCCAACAAGCTGGCGGCGCGGCCGAAGGGCGTGCCGGAGCAGAGCTATCGCCGCATCGGCGTGCTCGGCGCCGGCATGATGGGCGCCGGCATCGCCTATGCCAGCGCCGACGCCGGACTCGAGGTGGTGCTGCTCGACACCAGCCCGGCGCAGGCCGAAAAAGGCAAGGCGCAGGCGCGGGCGATCCTGGACCGGCGCGTGCAGCAGCAGCGTCTCGGCGCGGCGGCACGTGACGCGGTGCTGGCGCGCATCCATGCCACTGCGCGCTTCGAGGATCTCGTCGGCGCCGACCTCGTCGTCGAGGCGGTGTTCGAGGACCGCGCGGTCAAGGCCGAGGCGACGCGCCGGGCCGAGGCGGTGCTGGGCGAGGGCGCAATCTTCGCTTCCAACACCTCGACCTTGCCGATCACCGGCCTTGCCGAGGCGAGTGCGCGGCCGGAGAATTTCATCGGCCTGCATTTCTTTTCGCCTGTCGAGCGCATGCCGCTGGTCGAGATCATCCGCGGTCGCCGCACCTCGGATGCGTGCCTGGCGCGGGCCATGGATTATGTCCGCTGCATCGGCAAGACGCCGATCACCGTCAACGACAGTCGCGGTTTCTATACCAGCCGCGTCTTCGGCACCTATGTCGGCGAGGGGCTGACGCTGCTCGGCGAAGGCGTGCTGCCGGCGCTGATCGAGAATGCCGGGCGCATGGCCGGCATGCCGGTAGGCCCGCTGGCGCTCGCCGACGAGGTGTCGATCGAGCTCATGTACAAGGTGAGGAAGCAGACACGGGCCGATCTCGGCAAGGAGTATCGTGGCAACGCCGCGGCCGATGCGGTGATCGGACTCATGGTCGAGCGCCTGGGGCGCATCGGAAAGAAGGCGGGCAAGGGGTTCTATGATTATCCCGCCGACGGCAGGAAGCAGCTCTGGCCGGGGTTGGCGCAGCATTTCAAGCCGCTCGCCGAGCAGCCCGAGGTCGGCGCGGTGAAGCGGCGCCTGCTCTACGTGCAATCGATCGAGACCGCGCGCTGCCTCGAGGAGAAGGTGGTGATCGATCCCCGCGACGCTGATGTGGGCGCGATTCTCGGCTGGGGCTTCCCGCCCTTCCTCGGCGGCACGGTGAGCCAGATGCACAGCATCGGCCTCGACCGCTTCGTCGCCGAATGCGATCGGCTGGCGCAGCGTTACGGCGACCGCTTCGCGCCGCCGCGCCTGCTGCGCGACATGGCCGCGACGGGGCGGGCCTTCTATCCGGCCTGAGTCGCGCTCAGCGCTTCTGCGGCAGACCCTTTACCCGGAGCAGGCGGGCGCCATCGAGATTGGCGTCGGTGAGAATGGCGCCGGTGAAGGTGCAGTCGTCGAGCCTCGCCTCCTGCAGCTGCGCGCCGGTGAGGTCGGCGCGCGAGAAATCGGCGCCGACGAGGTTGGCGCGGCGCAGATTGGCGCCGGCGAAACTGGCGCCGACGAAGCGGGCGCGCTCGCAATTCGCCGGGAAATCCGTGTGGTGCGTGCCGACGTCGAGGAGCGGGCCGAGCTTGGCGCCGGCCAAGTTGGCGGCGTTGAAGCAGGCCCGGCGCAGCGTGGCGCCGCGCAGATCGGCCTCGTTCAGCAGCGCCTGGCGCAGATCGGCCGAGGTGAGGTCGGCCATGGCTAGGAGCGCGTGATCGAGGTTGGCGCGGCGCAGCCGGGTGCCGGGCATCAGTGCCATCACCAGCCGCGCGCCGGCAAGCTGGCGGTCACTGAGGTCGAGCTTGGCCAGCAGCGCGCGGGTGCCCTTCTGTCCCTGGCTGTCGAGCCACAGCGCATGCTGCTTGAGCGCGGCGGCGAGGTCCTCTTCGCTGCGCGCGGCGTATCGGCTGGTGATCGCCTTCTTCAGCTCGGCGAGCTCGAGCGCCTCGGGGTCGAGAATGGCGTCGCTGACATCGGCGCCTTCGAGGTCGGCGCCGCGCAGATTGGCGCCGGTGAGCACGGCGGAGTGGAAGATGGCGCCGCCGAGCTTCGCCTGAGCGAAGTTCGCGCCTTCGAGGATGCTGCCGGTGAAGTTGGCTCGGCGCGCATCGGCGCCTTCGAGCGAACTGCCGCGCATCGCGGCATCGGCAAAGTCGGCGCGCAGGCTGATGGAGGTGCCCTGCGGCAGCGGCGGCGCGTCGCCCGAGACGGCAGTGGCTTCGCCGCTGTCGCGGAAGCTGCGCACGATCTGCGCCTGGCGCGGGTCATGCAGCACCACGGTGGCTTCGCGCAGATCGGCGCGGACGAGCAGACTGTGATTCATCGCGGCGCCGCGGAAGCAGCCGCCGCGCAGATCGGCGCGGGTCATGTCGGCGCCGTCGAGCTCGGCGTGGCGGAGATCGGCGAGCGAGAGTTGCGCGCCGCGCAGCGTCGCCGCGGCGAGCTTGGCGCCGCGCAGGCGGACGGCGGTCAGATCGGCGTCGCTGAGATCGCAGGCGGCGAGATCAAGGGTGGAAAGGTCGTTGTAGCTGAGCAGTGCGCGCCGGCCCCCCGGCTTGTGCGCGAGGAAGCGTTCGTGAAGCTGCATCACCGCCTCGAGCGCTTCCGGGCTCAAGCGCACCCAGCTCTCCGATTCATCCGCGGTTCCATCCAACATACACCTGATAATACCCTGACGCCGTTAACAAAGACCTACTAATGGCTTGATTTGACTGCCAAAGACGTGGGTGGAAGCGGTTATAATGGACTTTGCGGGCTCGCCTCAGGGTATGGCCTTTTTATGTACTTTGCCGTGAGGGTTGAGGGCCGCATGCGATAGCATGCGCGGGCCGGCCGGCTCAGGAGAGCTTCAGCGTCCCGGGAAGGCCGAGGGTCTGCGCGACGCGCTCGCCGAGCATTCCGATCAACCCGTCTCCGGCGCGCGCCGGGCCCGCATCGGACGCCGGCAGCGCCAGGGTGAAGCGCGAGCCGCGGCCAGGCTCGCTCTCGGCGACGATGTCGCCGCCCATCAGCCGGGCGAGGCGCTGGCTGAGCGCGAGGCCGAGCCCGGTGCCGCCATATTTGTTTGCGGTCGCGGCGTCCGCCTGGGTGAATGGGGTGAACAGGCGGCCGAGCGTCTCGCGCGCGATGCCGATGCCGGTATCGGCGACCGAAATGCTGATCCAGTCGATGTCGGCGCGGCGCTCGCGCGCGGCGGTGAGGGTGATGCGGCCCTGGGTGGTGAACTTCGCCGCGTTGCTCAGCAGATTGAGGACGATCTGGCGCAGCTTGGTGGCGTCGCCGACCACGATGCCGGCGTCGCCGGCGCAGCGGATCTGCAGCTCGTTGCCGTTGCGCTCGACCATCGGCAGGACGGTGGCGGCGACCTCGTCGAGGAAGCCGCGCAGCTCGAACGGCTCCGCCAGGACGTCGACGCGCCCGGCTTCGATCTTGGCGAGGTCGAGCACGTCGTTGACCAGCGCCAGGAGATGACGGCCGGCGGCGTGGATGCGGCGGAGATCGGCGATGCGCTCCTCGCCGCTGCCGTCGGCGGCAGTGTCCTCGAGCAGGATCTCGCTATAGCCGATGACGGCGTTGAGCGGCGTGCGCAACTCGTGGCTCATGGCCGCGAGGAATTGCGACTTGCTGCGGTTGGCCTCCTCGGCGCCCTCCTTGGCCGATTTGAGCCCTTCCACCAGCGAGGCGTTCTCAAGCTGCAGCCTGAGCGCGCTGCTGATGCCGCGATTGAAGCTGTGTGCCGCGCGCACGATGAGCGCGATGTAGGCCAGGGTGAGGCAGCCGAACAGGATCGATGTCGGCGACGCGTGCACGAAGGAGGCGATTGCGATCGGAAGGGCGCAGGCGAGGACGTAGCCGTGATGGGCGCGCAGATGCGCGGAATAGAAGATCGTGCCGGCGGCCAGCATGCTGGCGAGGATGAGCAGCACCACACCGCGGATCTCGGGGTCGCCGACGAGATAGAAGCCGACGCCGAACAGGCCCCAAAGCATGCCCGACAGGCTGATCGTCAGCGTCATCGGCCGTTCCCAGGCGATCACCGCCGCATCGCTCTGCGAGACCCGGCGGAACCGCAGCCAGAGCAGAAGGCGAAGAGCGGTGAGGGCGAAGATCGCCGCGGTCCAGGCCAGGACCAGCCGATGATCGAGCGACAGCCACAGGATCGGGGCGGCGATGGCGCCGGTCAGCGCCGCGCCCATCAGCGTCACCGGCGACAGCGCGATAAGCCGCAACTCCGCCGCGTGGATGTTGTGCTGCCAGCGATCCACGACTTCCGCCCTCCGTGGCCAAGTAAACCATAGGGGCGGGATTCTTAATATTTGATAGTCGTCCGGCGCTCCGGCGGTGGAGCGGTGTGCTCAGCCTGGCGCTGCCGGGGCGTCGGGCGGCCGGCGGCGCTCGGCCAGGAACTGGTCGAATTCGGCCTTGTCCTTGGCCAGCCGCAGGCGCTCGAGGAAAGCCATGAACTCGTGCTGCTCTTCCTCGAGCCGCCGCAAGGTCGCGTCGCGATACTCGTCGAAGGCGCGGTTGCCGCTCGATGCCGGGCCGCCGCCCCGCCAGTGGCGCATCCGGCCTTGCAGCCGCTCGCCGCCGCCCTGCCAGGCGGCGAGCCGTCCATGCTTCCAGCATCCCATTCTTCCACTCCACAGCAAAAAGGCCAAGGTGGCGAGGCCGACCGGCCAGAACAGTGCGAAGCCCAGCACCATCAGGGCGATCCAGGCCGGCTTGCCGAGATCGTCCAGCCGTTGCGCAACCCCTGCCGCGAGACTCATGACCGCCTCTATGTAAATGTGATTTACATTTACATACGTCCACGCCGCCGGTTTGTCAAGCCGGGCTCAGCCGTCGGCCGACGGTCCCCCGACGATGCCGAGGCCCTGCAGATAGATCAGCACCCCGGCCTCGAGCAGATCCTCGGGCGACATCGGCAGCGCCCGGCGCGACGCGTCGCCGCGTCCGAACAGCGAGGCGATGCCATGGGTCATCGCCCAGATATGCAGTCCCATCATCAGCGCCGGCGGCCGCCGCTCCTTCGGCAGCCGTGCCGCCAAGGCCTCGGCCGCTTGGCGCAGCACCGCGAATGCTCGGTCGCTCGCCAGATGGAGCTCGGGATAGCGGTCGAGCGGCAGGCTCGTCTCGAACATAGCGGCGTAGTAGGCGTGCTCCTCGCGCGCGAAGGCGAGATAGGCGCGGCCGATGCGGTCGAAGGCGGTGATGGGATCGGGGCGGCCATCGTCCCAGGCGCCAGCGAGGCCGGCCTCGAACCGCTCGAAGCCACGGCGCGCTACCTCGGCCAAGAGCTCGTCGCGGTCACGGAAATGGCGGTAGGGCGCCGCCGGACTGACCCCGGCATGCCGCGCCGCCTCGGCAAAGCTGAAACCGAACGGGCCGCGCTCCGCGATCAGTGCCAGCGCCGCCGCGACCAGCGCTTCGCGAAGATTGCCGTGATGATAGCCGCGCTGTCCGCCGTCGCGCCCGTGTCTCGACCAGCCCATGTTAAATGCTTTTACATGAAATCCCGCGGCGGCGCAGCGGCATATCCCGCTGGCGTCGCTGGTGGCGACGCTCTATACCAAGCTGGTGATCCGCTCCCGCTCCGACCGCCCGAGCCATTGCATCGGCCGCAGCCGCGACGCCGAGGCGCGCGCTGGCGCATGACGGGGCTGGACGCACGTCGGGGATGCCGCCGGCATGCCCCGCCTAAGATGTCGACGGTCGAGGGCCGGCTGCCGCGGCGGCGGACCGCCCGTTGCGTGAAACCTGCTCCAGGCTCGATGATCGCCGCTTGCCTCCGTCTTCTCGGTTGTGCCGCGCTCGCCGGCCTGCTCGCCGCGCCGGCCGCGCGCGCCGGCGAGCTCGCGCCCTATCGCGCGCTTTATCACCTGAGCCTGGCCTCGGCGAAATCCGGCAGCGGCGTGGTTGCCGCCGGCGGTGCGGTGCTCGACGAATGGGGCGAGACCTGCGACGGTTGGACCGAGCAGGAGCGTTTCCTGATGCGGCTGCAATATGGCGAACAGCCCGACGAGAAGATCAGGTCGAACTTGGTGAGCTGGGAAGCCAAGAACGGCCTGCGCTACCGCTTCGACGAGCGCCGTGAGAACAGCGGCGAGGAGGCGCGCCAGCCGAGCGACGGCGATGGTGGGCAGCACGGCCCCAGCAACACGCTGGAGGAGATACGCGGCGAGGCGAAGCTCGACGGTCCCGGCAAGGGCGGCACCGCAGAATTCACGCGGCCCGAGGCGACGACGCTCACGCTGCCCTCGGGCGTGCTGTTTCCGACCGAGCACACGCTGGTGCTGATCGCCCGCGCCAAGGCGGGCGACCGACTGGTGACCCGGCAGCTGTTCGACGGTTCGGATGTTGCCAATGCGGCCCAGACCACTGCCTTCATCGGACCGAAGATCGCGCCGCCCGCCGGCAAGGCCGCCGTCGGCGCCAAATCCCCGCTGCTCGACCGGCCATCCTGGCGCGTCCGACTCGCCTTTTTCCCGCCCTCGAGCGGCGCCGACGGCCTGCCGGATTACGAGGAAACCATCCAGTTGCTCGACAATGGCGTAGTCGGCGAGATGCTGTTCGACTATGGCGACTACGTCATCCGCGCCAAGCTCGACGACATCGAGGCGCTGCCGCGCCCGAATTGCTGATCGGCGCTTGATCGATCGGCCGCGCCGGCGGGCAGGGCGCCCTCATGCGCCAGCAGCCAGCGCTTGCGCTCGATCCCGCCGCCATAGCCGGTCAGCGTGCCGTCGGCGCCGATGACGCGATGGCACGGCACGACGAGGCTGATCGGATTGGCGCCATTGGCGGCGCCCACCGCCCGCACCGCCGTGTTGCGACCGATGCGCTCGGCGATCGTCCGATAGCTCAGCACGCTGCCTGCCGGTATCTGCCTGAGCGCCGCCCAGACCAGGCGCTGAAACGGCGTTCCCGCGGTCGCCACGGGCAGACCGTTCAGCGCGGTCAGAGCACCGTCGAAGTAATCGGCGAGCGCCCGCCGCAGTGCCGGTGGCGCCGCACCTTCGCGGAACGCGGTGGCCGGGCCATACTGGCGGCGCAGCAGCGGCCGCATCCGTGCCGCATAATCCTCCCAATCGAGCGCGCGCAGCGTGCCGCCGCCATCGCTTGCCACGAGCATCACGCCCAGCGGACTCGGCAGCCGGGCCAGCGTAAAAACGTCAGAGCGCGACTCGGACATTCTGATCCTCCTGTGATTTTGCCGGCGGACGGCGCGCCGCGTGTGCGTCCGCCGCCCAGAGATGGATCGCTGCATAGGCCCGCCACGGCCGCCACGCCTCGGCGCGGAGCAACAGCGCCGCCGCGCTCGGTCGCTTGCCGCGCTCGTCGGCGAGCGCGCGCAGCAAGCCGATATCTGCGGCGGGAAACGCGTCGGGCTCGCGCAGTGCACGCATGGCGATGTATTGCGCCGTCCACTCGCCGACGCCGTCGAGTGCGCGAAGCCGCGCGATCGCCGCTTCGAGATCGGCGCTCGGCCCGAAAAGGCCGGGATCGCCTGCGACGGTAGCGGCCAACG
Source organism: Rhodospirillales bacterium (assembly GCA_027315365.1). Taxonomy (GTDB): domain Bacteria; phylum Pseudomonadota; class Alphaproteobacteria; order ATCC43930; family CGMCC-115725; genus DAHUYF01. The sequence continues at coordinate 12,846 of DAHUYF010000084.1, forward strand.
CGGCCAGCGCTGCGGCACGCGCGCGCGGCATGCCGAGCGACGCGATGTCGGCGCCGGCCAGCGCCCTGGGGCGCGGAAACACATGGGTAAGCGCGGCCGGTGCGCCGGCGGGCGCGAAGCGACGGCCGTGGCGCTCGACCAGCTTTCCGGCGAGCCCGCGCGCCGCGCCGACGGTGATCTGCTGGCCGAGAACGGCGCGCACGGCGAGCTCGAACCCGTCCCAGGCGCCGGGCACACGCAGCCCCGGCCGCGCCGCGATCAGCGGCTTGAGCCGCGCATCGCACGCAAGGTGCGCGGTGATCGCGGCGATATCGGCGGACAGATCGAAGACGCGGCGGATGCGTGCGACGATGCCGGGCAGCGCCTTGACCGAAGGAAAGCGGATGACGGCGCGGAGCGCGTCGCCGCGCTGCTGCCGCGCCACCTCGATCCAGCCCTGCTCGCCCTCGATCTCGATGCTGCGAAAATAATGCCCGTCGGCGACATGTTCGACGCCGGGGATGGCGCGCGCCGCGAGAAAGGCCAGCATCGCCGGCCAATCGTAAGGCAGCGCGTACGGCAGGCTGAGCGCGATCTCCGCCGATGCCGCGCCGGACCCGCGCATCCCGCCGCGCCTGAGCGCGCCGGGCGGCCGCCCGAACAACTGCTTGAAGGTATGGTTGAAGCGCCGCACGCTGCCGAATCCGGCGGCGAGCGCCACCTCGGTCATCGGCAACCGCGTCTCGTGCAGCAGCTGCTTGGCGAAGAGCACGCGCCGCGTCTGCGCCACCGCGACGGGCGAGGCGCCGAGATGCTCCCGGAAGAGCCGCCGCAGCTGCCGTCCGCCCAGGCCGAGCCGTGCGGCAAGGGCATCGACGCCGTCGGTATCGCCGTCGAGCGCGCCGTCGGCGATGAGCGCGAGCGCGCGCTGCACCGAGTTGGAGGTGCCGCGCCAAGCGGCGAAATCGGGCGAGATCTCCGGCCGGCAGCGCAGGCACGGCCGGAATCCCGCCTCCTGCGCCGCCGCCGCCGAGGCGAAGAACGTGCAATTCTCCGGCTTGGGCGTGCGCGCCGGGCAGATCGGCCGGCAATAGATACCGGTCGTTCGGACGCCGACGAAGAGCCGCCCGTCGAAGCGGGCATCGCGGGTCGCGATGGCGCGGTAGCAGGCGACGCGGTCGAGGTTCATGGCGCGATCATAGCCCCGGCGGCGGTCGCGTCTCGCCATTTTCGGACCTGATTGGCACAGTAGCCCGGCGTTCGTCACGAGGCCTCAGGGAGCGACGCTCAGAGGGCTCGTTGGCGAAGCCCCGCGCCCCCCCTGTGGCGCCGGCGGATCGATCGGCCGTCTATCGGGCGAAACTCTCGGCCGGCGGCGCGCCGTGGGGCGGTGGCCCCGCAGGGCTGCACGCCGCGATGGCCATCAGCACGGCCGCGACCATAAACAACCGGCTGAAGTACCGCATCTTCCGTCCTTTCTGATCTGCTATGCCCGGCCGCAGGCGATGCGCCGCTTGGGCGCTCTGACCGGGCCGGCAGTTGCACTGTTCGTCGCGCGAGGAGGTAATGCCGGGGCGCGGCATGCACTACCGCGGCACGGGCGAAGCGTGTCTTTCGTCGCCGCGCGCTATTCCGCCGTCTGGCGGCGGCCACCCGAATTAATGCAGCTTGACTGCCGGCTCGCCGCCGCGCGACAGGCCGCGGGCCAGCGCACCGAGGAAGGTCTTGCTCGCGCCGTGCAGCGCGAACTCGTGCAGCTTGTAGAGCGAGCGATACATCAGCCGCGCGAAATACCCCTCGATGAACAGGTTTCGGCCGACGATGAAGCCCATGAGGTTGCCGACAGTGCTGTATTCGCCCAGCGATACCAGCGAGCCGAAATCGCGATAGACGAAAGGCTCGAGCGGCTTGCCCGCGAGCCGGCGGCGCAGTTGCCGCAGCAGATGCGAGGCCTGCTGATGCGCCGCCTGGGCGCGCGGCGGCACGGTGCCGGCACCGCCCGGGAGCGGGCACGAGGCGCAATCGCCGAAGGCGAAGATATCGGGGTCGCGCGTGGTCTGCAGCGTTGCCGTCACGATCAGCTGGTTGATGCGGTTGGCCTCGAGCCCGTCCAGCGCCCGCAGCACCTCCGGCGCCTTCACCCCGGCGCACCACACTACCAGCTCGGACGGGATGACCTCGCCGCCGGCCAGCACCACCCCATCGCCGCGCACCTCGCTCACCTTGGCGCCGGCGCGCACGACGACGCCGAGTTCCCTGAGCAGCGCCAGCGTCGCCTCCGCGATGCGTTGCGGCAGCGCCGGCAGGATGCGCTCCGCGGCTTCGATCAGGATGATGCGGATGTCCTTGTCGGGGTCGACGCGGTCGAGGCCGAAGGCCACGACCTGCCGCGCCGTGCGGTGCAACTCGGCGGCAAGCTCGGTACCGGTGGCGCCGGCGCCGATGATCGCGACATGGAGTTGCCCGGGCCGCACCGGTTCCTCCTGGGCATGGGCGCGGATGCAGGCATTGACCAGGCGGCGGTTGAAGCGTTCGGCCTGCTCCGCCGTCTCCAGCGGCACGGCGTAGCGGGCGGCGCCCGGTGTGCCGAAATCATTGGTGATGCTGCCGACGGCGATCGCCAGCGTGTCGTAAGGCACCGCGCGGGGCGGCGTGATCTGACGGCCTTCCTCGTCGAAGGTGGCGGCGAGCAGCACCTTGCGCTTGGCGCGGTCGAGCCCGATCAGCTCGCCGTAGCGGTATTGGAAATGATGCCAATGCGCCTGGGCAAGATAGTTCAGCTCGTGCTCGGAGGGGTCCATGCTGCCGGCGGCCACCGCGTGCAGCAGCGGCTTCCAGAGATGCGTGCGTCCCTTGTCGACTAGCGTGATGCGCGCCGCGCCGCGGCGGCCGAGCGTGTTGCCGAGCCGCGTCGCCAGCTCAAGCCCGCCGGCGCCGCCGCCGACCACCACGATCTCGTGCGGCGCGCTCATCGCACGCCGCCGGCCGAGCGGCCAGGCGCCGGAGGCCGGTGGATTGCGGGAGCCTGTCTATCGTTTGCCATCGCGGATGTCAGCGGTCCTCGCTTCGCGCCATCCTAGCGCGATTCGCCGCCTGCAGGGCAAATCAATAAATAATATCGATTGAAACTACAAAAACTATTCGTTCGACCGAACGATATTCCCAGATCATGTTGATCGGGCAAGGAGAACCACGATGGCCCTGCCCTCCGACACCGCCGCGGCGCAGGCCGCCGGCGAAGCCTCGCCGCAGCGCTCGCTTCCGGGCGGCATGCCGACCCATCTCGGCCAGATTGTGCCGGGCCTTGTCTTGGCGGCGGCGATTGCCGGGGTTGGCTTCGCGCTCAATCGCCTGCCGCACATGGCGGCGCTCAGCCCGCTCATCCTGTCGATCATCCTGGGGATGGCCGTGCATAACGGCATCGGCACGCCGGCCCGCTGCCGTCCCGGCGTCAAATTCGCGCTGCGCCGGGTTCTGCGCGTAGCGATCGTGCTGCTGGGGCTGCAGCTGACCATCGGCCAAGTGCTGGCGGTCGGCGGCGCCGGGCTGGCGGTGGTCGTGACCAGTCTCGCGGCGACCTTCTTCTTCACCCTGTGGCTTGGCCGGCGCCTCGGCGTCGACCTCAAGCTCGCCGAGCTGATCGCGGCGGGCACCTCGATCTGCGGCGCCTCCGCCGTGATCGCCGCCAACACGGTGACCGAAGGCTCCGACGAGGACGTCGCCTATGCCGTCGCCTGCGTCACCGTCTTCGGCTCGGTCGCTATGCTGCTCTACCCCGCGCTGTCGGGCCTTTTGCATCTCGACCCGCGCGCTTTCGGCCTCTGGGCGGGCGCCTCCATTCACGAGATCGCGCAGGTTGTGGCCGCAGCCTTTCAGGACGGCAAGGAGGCCGGGGAACTGGCCACCATCGCCAAGCTCTCGCGCGTCATGCTGCTGGCGCCGGTGGTCATTCTGCTTGGGATCGCCGCCCGCCGGGGTTGGGGGCGGGGCGGCGAGAGCCGGCAAACCAAAGCCGCGGCGCCGTTTCCCTGGTTCGTCATCGGCTTCGTCGTCATGATCGGCTTCAACAGCCTCGATCTGCTGCCGCATGCGCAGCGTGCGATGGTCGCGCCGGTAACCACCTTCCTGCTCTCGGTGGCGCTCGCTGCGATGGGGCTCGAGACCGACATGCGCAAGCTCAAGGCGGAGGGCCTGCGTCCGCTGCTGCTCGGCGCCGGCGCCTGGCTTTTCATTGCCTGCTTCAGCCTCACTCTGGTAAAGCTCATCGACGCCTGACCGCCGATGGGCCGCGATGACGCTGGAGCAGCTGCGCATTTTCGTCGCCGTCGCCGAGCGGCTGCACGTTACCCGGGCGGCGCGTGACCTGAATCTGACGCAATCGGCTGCCAGCGCCGCGGTGGCGGCGCTCGAGCAGCGCTATGGCACGGCGCTGTTCCACCGCATCGGCCGCGGCATTCAGCTCACCGAAGCCGGCAGGATGCTGCTGACGGAGGCGCGCGGCGTGCTGCAGCGTGCGGCCGATGCCGAGCGCGCGCTCGAGGAGATGTCGGGCCTGAAGCGCGGCCGGCTCAGCATACATGCGAGCCAGACGATCGCCAATTACTGGCTGCCGCTGCGGCTCCACCGCTTCCGCGCGAACCATCCGCAGATCGAACTGCACCTGACCATCGGCAACACCGCCCAGGTGGCGCAGGCGATGATCGACGGCCGCGCCGATCTCGGCTTCATCGAGGGCGAAATCGACGAGCCCTCGCTGCTGCGTCACCGCATCCCCGGCGACCGTCTCGTGCTGGTCGTCGGCCGGAGCCATCCCTGGTTCGGGCGCAAGACGCTGGAGGCGGCGCGGCTGACCGGCACCGGCTGGGTGCTGCGGGAGCCGGGATCGGGCACGCGCCAGGTGTTCGAGACGGCGGCGCGTGCCATGGGCGTCGATCCCGCCGCGTTGCCGGTGGTGCTCGAGCTGCCGTCGAACGAGGCGGTGCGCTCGGCGGTGGAGGGCGGCGGCAGCGCGACGGTGATCTCCGAACTCGTCGTGCAATCGAGCCTGCGCCACGGCGCGCTGCATGCGATCGACCTGCCGCTGCCGCGCCGGGATTTCGAGATCCTGCGCCACCGCGACCGCTATCGCAGCCAGGCGGAGCAGGCCTTCATGGCGAGCATCGACGCCGCGCCGATCGCGCCGGAGGGCGCGCCTGCGGTGTCGGCGCGGCGCAGTTAACCGCTCAGCGTGCGCCGCTGCAGCTTCTCGCCGAAGCGCAGCAGGAACGTCAGCGTCTGCTGCGCTTCCGGTTTTGCCAGCAGCGACAGGGTCGCGAAGATCCCGCCGCGCGCCGTCACGCGCGCGGTTTCCTCGGCGGCCTCGTCGAGCGCCTGTCGGGTGTTGTCAGCCAACGCTCCCATGGCTTCGTTGCCGACCGTGTTGATCATCTGCTCGACGAAGGTGAACAGACGCTCGACGATGGTGTCGGTGGAGGCGCTGCGCGCGGCGTGCAGCAGCATCACCGTGTCGAACAGCGTGTCGAGCGCGCCGAGCTTGTGCATCTCGCCCAGCCGGTCGAGCAGCGCGTGCAGCGCTTCGCTCGTCAGTTCGTCGTTCAGCCGGTCGACCAGCGCCAAGGCGTTGGCGCCGGTCACGGCGAGGCGCTCGACCATGGAATCGGTCAGCGCCTCCCGCGCCGCCTGCGCCAGGCGCTCGAGCTCGTCGACCGGCCGATTGGACAGTGCTGCGTCGGTCATCGCCGCCTCCTCACAGCAGGCCTCGGGCCGAAAGCCAGTAGAGCCGGTTGTAGGCCAGCTTGAACCAGTGGATCATCTGCGAGGGCGGGCCGGGATTGGGCGGGGTCGCATAGTTGAACCAGACATAGGTGCCGGTGCTGAGGCCGGTCTCGACGAAGCAGAAGACCTTGCCGTCGTAATGCCGCGCCCAGCGGTCCTCCTTGATCAGCGAGGCGAGATTGTCGACCACGGTATCGGCCTCGAAATGCGCGGTCGATCCCGCCTTGGAGATCGGCAGGTTGGTGGTGTCGCCGACCACGAAGACGTTGCTCGACCCCTCGCGCAGCAGCGTGTTGCGCTCGGTCGGGACCCAGCCGCCCTTGCCCAGATTCGAATCCGTGATCACCTGCTGGCCGGTATGCGGCGGAATGGTGACGAGCAGGTCGTAACCCAGCGTCACCCCCTCCTCGGAGGTGATCGTCTTGGCCTTGGGATCGACCGATTTTGTGTTGAAGAAGATCTCAGATTTGATGCCGTGACGCTCGAACTCTGGCACCGTCCAATGCGCCACCGGCTCGAGGCCGTGCAGTCGGCCGATGGGATAGGTATAGGTGATCTCGCTCTTGTCGAGCACGCCTTTCGCCGCAAGGAAGTCGCGCAGCATGAAGGTGATCTCGAGCGGCGCCACTGGGCATTTATGCGGCGCGTTGACATTGATAACAACGCGGCCGCCCTGGAACTGCTGCAGCGCGTCGCGCATCTTGCGCGCGCCGTCGAGATCGTAGAACCAATGCGCGCCCTCGGCCATGCCGGGGATCGTCTCCGGGCGGATGCGCGAGCCGGTGGCGAGGACCAGAAAATCGTAGGAGTGGCTTTTGCCTGATGCGGTCGTCACCGCCCGCTTGTCGGTGTCGACATGCGTGGCGGGGTCGACGAAATACGGCACGCGCCGGTCCAGCACCTTGCGCTGGTCGCGAAAGAGCTCGGATTCGCGCGCCCGGCCGAACGGCACGTAGAGCAGCCCCGGCTGGTACATGTGCGTCGGCGACGCGCCGAGCATGGTGATGGTGGTGCCGCCCGAGCCGATCTCGTCGCGCAGCTGCCGGCACAGCCCGTTGGCCACGATGGTGCCGGCCAGCCCGCCGCCGACGATGAGTATCTTCTTCGCCATTGCTTCTCCTCCCTGTCGTCGGGGGTCCGGTCCGTCAATCGGCCGGCCGCCCGTTCATTCACTTCGCTTTGCGCACGACGATGCTCCAGTAGCCGTCGGTCTCGTTCACCGCCACGAGCTCATGACGGACCTTCTTGACCCATTCGGGAATGTCCTTGGCGGAACCCGTGTCGGTCGACCAGATCTCGACCTCGTCGCCGATCTCGGCATGTCTCAGCGTCGCGATCAGCTCCATCAGCGGCCCCGGGCAGAACGCGCCGCGGGCATCGACCTTGTGTCTCTCGGCCATCTCTCCGGGTCCTTCTAAAACGTGACGAGCTGGCCGGTTTCGGCGTCCGACAGGAATTTGGTGAGGCCGAGAGGGCCGTCGAACAATCCCTCGACCAGCCGCTCCATCTCCCATCCGTGGAGATCGAGCGCCATGGAGCAGGCCCACATTTTCAGTTCGCCGAGTTCCCTGCCCTGACGCAGCAGGGTGAGGGCGTCCGGCGCGCGCTTTTCCCGCATCAGCACGGAGAAGGCGCCGCCGCGATAGCGCTCCGCCGGCGCGACGCCGGCGGCAAAGGCGGCCAGCGCCCCCATGCTGACGAAAACTTCGACCGGGCGCTCGGAGACCGCGCCGACGGAAGCGATCATCGCCGCCATCTGGAGCTTCTCGTGCTCGCCGGAGCAGAGGAGAATGTACAAGGGGATGCAGGCCATCCGATCCTCCCGAAGCGCTTGGACCGGCTCAGGCGGTGCGTTTGATGACGAAGCTGTAGACCTTGCCGTCGACGGTGGAGTCGACGAGTTCGTTGCCGGTGGTTCGGCAGAAGGCCTCGAAATCCTTGACCGCGCCGGGATCGGTGGCGAGCACCT
>DAHUYF010000009.1 GCA_027315365.1 Rhodospirillales bacterium
CGCGCGAACGGGATCGCAGCCATGGACAAGTTCACCACGCTCGACGGCATTGCCGCGCCGCTGCCGATGATCAACGTCGACACCGACAAGATCATCCCCAAGCAGCACCTGAAGACGATCAAGCGCAGCGGTCTCGGCAAGGTGCTGTTCGACGAGTTGCGCTATCGCGAGGACGGCTCGGAGAACCCCGACTTCATCCTCAACAAGCCCGCCTACCGCAACGCCAGGCTGCTGGTCGCCGGCGAGAATTTCGGCTGCGGCAGCTCGCGCGAGCACGCGCCCTGGGCGCTGCTCGATTTCGGCATCCGCTGCGTCATAGCATCGAGTTTCGCCGACATCTTCTACAACAACTGCTTCAAGAACGGCATCCTGCCGATCAAGCTGCCGCAGGAGATCGTCGATCAGCTGATGGACGACGCGCGCAAGGGCGCCAATGCGCGGCTCACCATCGACCTCGAGAGGCAGATCATCACCCGGCCCGACGGCGGCGTGGTGCATTTCGACATCGATCCCTTCCGCAAGCACTGCCTGTTGAACGGGCTCGACGATGTCGGCCTCACCTTGCAGAAATCGTCCTCGATTGCCGCCTTCGAGGACAAGAACAAGCTGAGCCAGCCCTGGCTCTGGTCCTGAGCCGCGCGGGAGATCGGGTACTCATGGCGTCCAACAAGAAACTTCTGGTGCTACCCGGCGACGGCATCGGCCCCGAGGTGATGCGGCAGGTCTATCGCGTCGTCGACTGGTTCGATCGCCGCCGCATCGTCAGCTTCGACCTGGCCGAGGATCTCGTCGGCGGCGCCGCCTACGACGCGCACGGCACGCCGCTCGCCGACGGCACGCTGCAGGCGGCGATGGCGGCCGACGCGGTGCTGTTCGGCGCGGTCGGCGGACCGAAATGGGATTCGTTGCCGTTTTCCGCCAAGCCCGAGCGCGGCCTGCTGCGCCTGCGCAAGGAGCTGGGGCTCTTCGCCAACCTCCGCCCGGCGATGGTGTTCGAGCCGCTGATCGGCGCCTCGACCCTGCGGCCCGAGGTGATCCGCGACCTCGACCTGATGATCGTGCGCGAGCTCACCGGCGGCGTCTATTTCGGCGAACCGCGCGGCGTCGAGACGCTGCCCGACGGCACGCGCCGCGGCATCAACACCCAGGTCTACACCACGCCCGAGATCGTCCGCGTCGGCCGCGTCGCCTTCGAGCTCGCGCGCAAGCGCCGCGGCCGCGTCACCTCCGTTGAAAAATCCAACGTTATGGAATCCGGCCTGCTGTGGCGCGAGGAGATGCAGGCGCTGCGCGACCGCGAATACCGGGACGTCGAGCTCTCGCACATGTATGCCGACAACTGCGCCATGCAGCTGGTGCGCAATCCCAAGCAGTTCGACGTCATCGTCACCGACAATCTCTTCGGCGACCTGCTGTCGGATTGCGCGGCGATGCTGACGGGCTCGCTCGGCATGCTGCCGTCGGCCTCGCTCGGCGCCGCCGATGCCGGCGGAGGGCGCAAGGCGCTCTACGAGCCCGTCCACGGCAGCGCGCCCGACATCGCCGGCAAGGACATGGCGAACCCGCTCGCCTGCGTCCTCTCCTTCGCCATGATGCTGCGCTATTCCTTCGACCTCGGCGAGGAAGCGGCGCTGGTCGAGCGCGCGGTGGTGAATACGCTCAAAGGCGGCGTGCGCACCAGCGACATCATGCAGACCGGCACCGCCCGCGTCTCGACCACGGTGATGGGCGACACCCTGCTGCGCGAGCTGGATAAGCTGGCGTGACGCGGCGCGGCGCGTCGTCGCCGGCGGGCGCCAGCGGTTGCCCTTGCAACCGCGAAAGCCCGCACCCCCGCGGACGATTCTCCACCGCGTCATCGCCGGACCTGCTACGGCGTCGGCGGTGCCATCTCCGGACCGAAGATGCGCTTGCGGTCGAGCCAGCGGTCGATCAGCGACGGGTCTTCGAGCAAGGCGGCCACCGCCCGGGTCAGCTCGACGACGTCGTCCTGCAGTCCCATGTCGCGCAAGATGCCGCGCATTGCGGCCTGATCGCCGAGGATGAAGTACTGCGCGTGGACGAACTGGTCGACCGGCGCATCGCTCTCGCCCTGAAGCGCCGCGGCGTGCGCGGTGCGGCAGTGCTCGGACTCCGTCACCATCATCGCCCGGCACATCAGCGGCCGGTCGTCATAGACCGAGCAGCGATTGTCCTCGCCGAGCAGTGCGCAGGGCGCGCCGGTGCGGCGGCGCTCGCTCTCGTCGAGGCCGCGGAAGCGGGCGGCGCTCTCCCGCACCTTGGCGCGGCGGGGATCGGCGGGATCGGCCAGATGGGCCGCGACCAGGATCGCCTCCGGAATGGTCGCCGAGACGCTCTGATAGCAGCACCAGGCGCAGCCGCTCTTGCAGCCGAGCTTGGGCGCCGCGCCGGCGACCTCGTCGATGGTCTGCTGCGCCCGGCCGAAGACCAGCAGCTTGAGCACCGCCAGCACCGTGCGCAGCAGGTTGGCGGGATCGGCGGCGATCTCTCGCGCCGCCATGACGATGCCGGCGCCGCGGGTGATGCCGGCGGCCCGCTTCACCGCGGCATCGAACTCGGGATCGATCGGCAACGGCATGCCGGGCGGCACCAGCATGCCGACATCGTCGATGGCGCGAAAGGGAATCTGGTCGGCTTGTTCCATCGGCGGCGTCCGTGGTCTCCCGGGGCCCGGCCCGGTCCGAGACAGCATAGGCGCGCGGTGCTAAGGAACGATTAACCACGAATTCAGGCGCGACGTGCGCAGCGTGACGCAAAGCGTCATCGCCGTCGGGCGCCAGCGGTTGCGCCTGCAACCGCGAAAGCCCGCACCGCCGCGGGCGATTCTCCCCGCCGCCCTTGCCTCCGCCCTCGCCCGATGCTCCGATGGCCCCATGGAATCCACCTACGCCGCGCTGGCGCGGCTCTATCACGGCTGGGTCACCGGCCTCATCCTGATGGTGGTGATGCAACGCGGCGCCGGGCCTGCCGCCGAGCTGGTCTTCCGCCTGTTCCGCCGGCAGCAGCGCGAGAAGTTCCTGCCCGGCCTTGCCAAGCTCGGCCTTTCCGGACTGCCGGACGCCGTCGCCTCGGCGCGCTACACCAAGCAGACGGTCGACGAGCAGGACGCGCTCGAAGGCTATTTCTGCGAATACGATCGCGCGCTCGCGCCCGAAGAGCGGCTGCGCTTCTCGCCGGGGGAGTCGGCGCCGCTCTTCGATCCCGCCGCGGCGCCCACGCTGCCCGACGGCGAATGGTCGCCCGGGCGCCTCGCCAAGGCGCGGCGCAACTACGCGATCGAGTATGTGCTGAGCGCGCTGCCGGAGCTCTACGCGCTCTTCGGCGCGACGACGGCCGACGCGCTCGCCGGCCGCGCCGCCCTGCATCCTTTGCCCAGAGCCGGGGCGCGACCGCTCTCCTTCAGGCCTGGGATGCCGACCACGACGGAACCCTCAGCCTCGATGAGGTCAAGAACGCGGCCTTGGCCGAGTTCGACAAGCTCGACACCGATCATGGTTCCAGGCGGCGGATGCCGACAAGGACGGCACGTTCACCGCCCAGGAGTTCGACACCCGGGCGGGGAAGCGGCTGATGAAATTGGGGCGATGATAGTCGACACAACACGATAAACCCCTCTCCGCCCCATTGGGGCGGAGAGGTTGGGTGAGGTGGGGCTGGCGATGCCGCTGAGAGCAAGAACGGAGATCGCGCGGCGCCTGCGCCGGGACGCCATGGACGTCGAAAAAATCCTATGGCGGGCCCTGCGCGAGCGGGTCGTGCCGTGGAAATTCCGCCGACAGCATCCGATCGGACGGCGTATCGCCGACTTCGCCTGTCCCGCGCGAAAGCTCGTGATCGAACTCGACGGCGGTCAGCATGGCGAGCGGATGGAGGCGGATCACCGGCGCAACGCGGAGATAGCGCGCTATGGCTATCGCGTCATTCGGTTTTGGAACAACGAGGTGCTTGATAATCTGGACGGTGTGCTGGAGACCATGCGCCTCGCGCTCGAAGCGCCCCCACCTCACCCGACCTCTCCGCCCCCAGGGGCGGAGAGGAGAAGATTTTCGCTCGATGCCGCCGATCCGGATGTAAACGCCGACCGGCCCGCTGCTCGCCCCAAAGGACCACCCCCATGACCGAAGGCGCCCTTGTCCTGTTCTCCGGCGGTCAGGATTCCGCCACCTGCCTCGCCTTCCCCGCGAAAGCGGAGAACACGGCAAGCAACGGAACACTGCAGCCCTGGCTCCCCGCTTTCGCGGGAACGACGACTATGAGTAACGCCGATCCCCTCTGACCGAAATCCGGTCCAGCGGCCTCAGCCGGGCACCACCACCGCATCGAGCGCGAGCGCGCCCTCGCCGTCGGCCAGCACCAGGAACGGGTTGAGGTCGAGGCTCCTGAGCGCCGGGCCTTGCGCCGCGGCGAAGCGCGACAGCGCGGCCAGCGCGCCGGCGAGCGCCGCGAGATCGGCGGCCGGCCTGCCGCGCGCCCCGGCGAGCACCGGCAGCGCGCGCAGTTCGGCGATCATGCGCCGCGCCTCCGCCTCGTCGAAGGGCGCGAGGCGGAAGGTCACGTCCTTCAGCGCCTCGACGAAGATGCCGCCCAGACCCAGCATCACCACCGGGCCGAATACCGGATCCCACTGCGCGCCGAGGATGGTCTCGACCCCGCCGGTCATCATCGGCGCTACCAGGCAGCCGGTGAGATTTGCCTGCGGCGCGGCGATGCTGACGCGCGCCGTGACCTCGTCGAAGGCGCGGGCCGCCGCCGCGGGCGTGGCGAGGCCGAGCGCCACGCCGCCCAGCTCGGTCTTGTGGGCGATGTCGGGCGAGACGATCTTGAGCGCCACCGGCAGGCCCAGCGCCGCGGCCGCCTCCGCCGCCTCGGCGGCGGAGCGCACCAGGCGATGCGGCACCACCGGAATGCCGGCGCGGGCGGCGATGGCGAGCGCCGTTGCCTCGTCGCAGGGGCCCGGCGGCAGCGGCAGCGGCGCCGGCAGCGCCGCGGGCGCAGCCGGGATCGTGTCGAAGCCGCGCCGGAACCGCGCCAGCGCGCCCAGCGCGCGCAGCGCATGCGTCGGCTCGTCGAACACCAGGCAGCCGGCCGCGTCGAGCGCGCCGCGGAATTGCGGCGTGTAGAAGCAGCTCACCGCGAGCAGCGTCTCGGGAAAGCGCCGGCGGAACTGCGGCAGCGATGCCATGAAGCGCGGTCCATTGACCGGCGAGCGGCCGACCGAGCCGATGAAGCAGGCGAGGCTGTCATAGCCGCCCTCGGCCAGCGTCATCTCGATGGTGCGCTCGAGAATGCCGATGTCGCTGACGATCTGGCCGGTGACGTCGATCGGGTTGCGCGTCGCGGCGAACGGTACCATGGCGCGGATGCCGTCCTGCAGCGTCTGCGGCGCCGGCGTCACCGCGAGGCCGTTGGCCGCGGCGCTGTCCGCCATCAGGACGCCGACCCCGCCCGAGACGGTGACGATGCCGACATTCCCGCCGGCGGGCGGCGCGCTCACCTGCGCCGCGGCGTAGCCGATGTCGAAGAACTCCTCCATCGTGGTGCAGCGATGGACGCCCTGCTGGCGGAACAGCGCGTCGAACAGCTCGTCGGCGCCGGCGAGCGCCGCGGTGTGCGAGGCCACCGCGGCGATGCCGGCCTCGGTGCGTCCGACCTTGAGGCAGACCACCGGCTTGCGCCGCGCGCGGGCGCGGCGCAGCGCCTCGGCGAGCTTGCGGCCGTCGCGGCAGCCCTCGATGTAGAGCATGATGACCGCGGTCTCGGGATCCTCGGCGAGATAAGCGATGCCGTCGGCCACGTCGACATCGCCTTCATTGCCGGTGGTGAGGATCAGGCTGTAGGCGAGTGCCCGGTCCTGCGCCACCTGGTAGGCGAGCCCGCCGAAGGCGCCGCTCTGGCTGATCAGGCCGATGCGGCCCTTGGGCGCGAGGCCGGGGCCGAAGGCGGGGTGGAAGGTCGCCACCATGCCGTTGGCGAAATTGACCACGCCCATGCAATTGGGCCCGAGCAGCCGCATGCCGCCGGCCCGCGCGATCGCCTTGATCTCCTCCTGCGCGCGCGCGCCCGTCTCGCCGATTTCGGCGAAGCCCGAGGTGAAGAGCACGATGGCGCGCACGCCCTTCTGCGCGCAGTCGCGCATCGCCTGGATCGCCTGCGCCTCGGGCACGGCAATGATCGCGAGGTCGACCGGCTCGGGCACCGCCAGGATGCTGGGAAAGGCCGGGACGTCCTGCACCGTCGCGGCGCGCGGGTTGATCGGATAGAGCGGCCCCTTGAAGCCGCTGGTCTTCATGTGGACGAGCGGGATGGTGCCGAGCTTCGCGGCGTCGGTCGAGGCGCCGATGATGGCGATCGCCTCGGGGCGGAAGAGCGGCGCCAGGGAGCCGGGATCGAGAGCATCGGAGGGCATCGCATCACCGCGTCAGCTTCGGGGTCGGCGAGGGAGATACAGGAAGACCGCGCCCGCGGCAATTTTCCGCGCCCTCGCCGCGCCGCGGCGCGAGCGCTATACCGGGGCTCCGCCCATCGTCGGAGTTCCTCCATGAAAGCCGTCGCCTTCTTTCGCCCGCTGCCGATCGACCATCCGGAGGCCCTCGTCGACGTCACGCTGGAGAAGCCCGTGCCCGCCGGCCGCGACCTGCTGGTCAAGGTGGCGGCGGTCTCGGTCAATCCCGTCGACACCAAGGTGCGCCGGCGGCCCACCGCCGAGCCGGACAAGCCCAAGGTCCTCGGCTGGGATGCCGCCGGCACGGTCGAGGCCACCGGGCCGGACTGCGTGCTGTTCAAGCCCGGCGACAAGGTCTGGTATGCCGGCAACATCGCGCGGCCGGGCTCGAACGCCGAGTACAATCTCGTCGACGAGCGCATCGCCGGCCGCATGCCGAGGAATCTCTCCTTCGCCGAGGCGGCGGCGCTGCCGCTCACCGCCATCACTGCCTGGGAGATGCTGTTCGACCGCTTCGCCATCCGCATCGGCAAGCCGGCGGCGCCGGGCGCGCTGCTGATCATCGGCGGCGCCGGCGGCGTCGGCTCGATCGCGGTGCAGCTCGCGCGCCGGCTCACCAGTCTCGCCGTCATCGCCACCGCGTCGCGTCCGGAGACGCAGGAATGGTGCCGCGCGCTCGGCGCGCATCACGTCATCGACCATTCCCGCCCGCTCGCAGATCAGCTGGCGGCGCTCGGGGTGAAGACGGTCGAGTATCTCTTCTGCACCACCGCCACCGACCGGCATCTGCCGGCGATTCCCGACCTGCTGGCGCCGCAGGGCAAATTCGGCCTGATCGACGACCCGCCGGCGCTCGATGCGCTGCCCTTCAAGCGCAAGAGCCTCTCCATCCACTGGGAGGCGATGTTCGTCCGCGCGCTCTTCGCCACATCCGACATGATCGCGCAGCACGAGCTGCTGAACGAGGTGGCCGGGCTGGTCGAGGAGGGGCTGATCCGCACCACGCTCACCGAGCGGATGGGACCGGTCGACGCCGCTACGCTGAAGCGCGCCCATGCGCTGATCGAAAGCGGCCGCGCCAAGGGCAAGGTGGTACTGGAGTGGTGAGCGGCGAGGCGCCATACTGAGGCCTTGCCGCCGCCGGAGGGAGCGGTCGCCGGCGATGCGGGCGACGAAGCGGGGGAATAACCGACCGCCTGGGGGAAGAGGCATGTCCAGCAGCAGCATCAGCGTCGGCGCGCGGCTCGATCGGCTGCCGATCGCGGGTTTCCACTACCGCATCTTCTTTCTCATCGCCGCCGGCATGTTCTTCGACGGCTACGATCTCTACGTGGCGGCGCCGGTGCTGGGCTCGGCGACGCAGAGCGGTTTCTCGACCGTGGCGCAGAACGGCTGGTTCCTGTCGTTGACATTCCTCGGCATGACCGTCGGCGCGCTGCTCGCCGGCTTCCTCGGCGACCGTTACGGCCGGCGCTTCACCTACCAGTTCAACCTGATGATCTTCGGCCTGGCCTCGCTCGCCGCGGCGCTCGCGCCGAGCATCGAGGTGCTGAACGCGCTGCGCTTCGTCATGGGGCTGGGGCTCGGCGCCGAGATCGTCGTGGGCTACGGCACCATGACCGAGTTCGTGCCGCCGCAGGTGCGCGGCAAATGGATGGCCTTCATGGCCTTCGTCGTGGTCTCCGGCCTGCCGGCCACCGCCTTCCTCGCCTGGCTGATCGTGCCCGCCCATGGCTGGCGGCCGATGTTCGTCATCGCCGGCATCGGCGCGCTGATCGTCTGGTACCTGCGCAAGAACCTGCCGGAATCGCCGCGCTGGCTCGAGGCGACGGGCCGCACCGTAGAGGCCGAGGCGCTGATGCGCGACATCGAGCGCGAGGTGGCTGCGGGCCGTGCCCTGCCGGCGCCGGTGGCCAGCGTGCCGCCGCCGAGCCTCGACCTCGCCGCGCTGCTGAGCCCGAGCCTGCTGCCGCGCATGGTGGTCGGCAGCGTCGTGCTGATCACCATCAACGCGCTGATCTTCGGCTTCGTCACTTGGCTGCCGATCTTCTTCGGCCAGCAGGGTCTCACCATCACGAAATCGCTGGGCTATACGCTGGTGATCGATCTGGGCTCGCTCGCCGGTTGCGCGCTCGGCGCATTCACCGCCGACCGCATCGGCCGCCGCCCGATGATCATCGGCGCCTCGCTCTGGACCATCGCCTTCGGCGCGATCTATCCCTTCGTCGCGGTGCCGCAGATCGTGCTCGCGGTGGGCTTCCTGCTGTTCATCGGCATCTATGTCCTGACCTCGATTCTCTACGGCGTCTATACCGCCGAGCTCTTCCCGACCGAGGTCCGGCTGCGCGCCAACGGCATCTGCAACATGTTCGGCCGCGGCGCGACCATCGTCACGCCGCTGATCGTCGTGGCCTTGTTCAAGGCCTATGGCGTGGCCGGCGTGCTCGCCTTCATGATCGCGCTGCTGGTGATCCAGATCATCGTCGTGGCATTATGGGGCATCGAGCCCGCGCGCCGCGGCCTGGAGACGCTCGAGCAGGAAGCGGAAGCCGCCGCGGCGCGGCGTACGGTACGGGTGTGAGGGGCCGCTGGCGGGGCATTGATGGGTTCGACAGGGGATCTCGACCCGAATCTCATCTATGACGTCGGCGCTCATCAAGGGGAGGATACGGGATTCTACCTTGAAAAGGGCTTCCGTGTCGTCGCCATCGAGGCAAACCCCGATCTCGCCAAATCCCTCGCGCGCAAGTTCGCGGCGGAGATCGCTTCGGGACAGCTCACGCTGGTGGAATGCGCCATTGCGGCCGCGGAGGGGGAGGTCGCCTTCTTCGTTAATGAATCGGCGTCGGTCTGGGGCACGACGCGCCCCGACTGGGCCGAGCGGAACCGAAAGATGGGGGCGACGTCGCGACAGATCACCGTCGCCGCCCGGACGTTCCGATCCATTCTCGCGCAATACGGCATCCCGCATTACCTCAAGGTCGACGTGGAGGGCGTGGATCTCGACTGCATCCGCGCTCTCATGACTTTTGCCGTGCGGCCGAATTTCGTCTCGATCGAGTCGAACAAGGTCTCTTGGCAGGGCTTGCTCGAGGAATTCGATGTTCTGACCGCCCTCGGTTATGCGAAGTTCAAGCTCGTCGACCAGCGCGCCGTGCCGATGCAGCGCGAGTCCTCGCCGGCGCTGGAGGGGAGGACGACCGGCCATGTCTTTCAGTTCGGCAGTTCCGGCTTGTTCGGTAACGACCTTCCCGGGACCTGGCTGACCCGCGGCCAGGCGATCGCCCGCTATCGGCGCATCTTTTTCTGGTACCGGTATTTTGGCGACAACACCGTCGGCGACCGATTGCTTCGTCGCCTCCGTCCTTTGCGCTTCCTGCGACGGCATATCAGCTGGTACGACACCCACGCGGCGCGTTGATCCGCGCCGCCCGATTTCGGAGGATATCCATGGCATCACGGTTTCGTCGCGGCATGCGCGCCTACGCCAAGGATGGCCGCTCCTACACCGTGGAGACGGTCGAGGACGGCATGGTCTATTGCGCCGCGCCGGGCGGCGCGGAGACGGAGTTTCCCGAAGCGTCGCTGATGACCGAGGCGGAATGGGCGGCGCGCGCGGACGGCAGGCGGGACGGGCTCTACGGCCGCCTGAAGCAGGCGCGCGCCTACGCCGCGCCGGCGGCGAGGCTCGACCGCGCCGGCTGCGAGCAGCTTCTCGCCCGGATCGAGCGCCTGTCGCCCGGCATTCTCGATTTCGCCGCCTTCACCACCGCCACGCGCATCCTGGAGGACACCGGCGAACACGACCTCGTGGCGGGATTGTCGATCCCGAAATGCCGCGACGTGTTCGACGCCGCGTCGCCCGAGGCGCGGGCAACCCTGCTCGCCGGCCTGCTCGGTGCGCAGCCCGACGCGCTGGTGGACGCCGCCCGGCTCGGCGAGAACCTGCTGCGCGCATTCCTCGACAAGGGCCTGGCCTCCCAGGCGGAGGAATACGAGAATTTCTGCGACCGGCCACGCCGGTGAGTAAGGCCGCCGCCGCTCAGGCCGGCCGCGCGCGGTCAAGCTCGCCGGCGAGCCTGCCGGTCGCCCAGCACCAGAGCATGTAGACATCGCCGTAGAACGACCAGAGCGGGTGGGTGAAGGTCGCCGGCCGGTTGCGCTCGATGACGGCGT
>DAHUYF010000102.1 GCA_027315365.1 Rhodospirillales bacterium
CCCAGATGCCCCCCCGTCATCGACACCGCGTCCACCAGCTCGCGCCGCAGCTCGTCCGCCAGCTGCCCCAGCTCGCTCTCCGGCAGCCGGCGCAAATCCTCGGGTACCAGAACACGGTCCAACAGCGGCGTGAAATTGCCGGTTTTGGCGGGCGGTTCAACAGCGTCCACGAAGCGAGCCTCCCCCTCGGAGTCTAGGTACGGCGCTCGACGACGAAGCGCGCGGCATCGCGCAAAAGGTCCGCCCTTTCCTCGAATAAATCAAGATGGGCCACGGCTTGCGCCACCAGGAGCTGGGCCTGCGCCCGGGCGCGCTCGACGCCGAGGATCGAGACGAAAGTGGCCTTGCCGGCCGCCGCGTCCTGTCCCACGGGCTTGCCGGTATCCGCCGCCGAGCCCTCGACATCGAGGAGGTCGTCGGCGATCTGGAAGGCGAGGCCGAGGTCGTGCGCATACCCGCGCAGGGCAAGGCGCGCTTCCATCGGCATCTTGCCGAGAATCGCGCCCGATTCGCAGGCGAAGGCGATCAGCGCGCCGGTCTTCAGCCGCTGCAGCCGGGTGATGGCGCCGATGTCGAGATCGGGGCGATGCTCGGCGAGCAGGTCGATCATCTGGCCGCCGACCATGCCGTGGGAGCCGGCCGCCTGGGCCAGCGCGGTCACCAGCTCGCAGCGTACCCCGGCATCGCCATGGGTGTCGGGCTGCGCCAGCACCTCGAAGGCCAGCGTCAGCAGCCCGTCCCCGGCCAGGATCGCGGTGGCGTCGTCGAACGCCTTGTGGCAGGTCGGCCGACCGCGCCGGAGGTCGCTGTTGTCCATCGCCGGCAGATCGTCATGCACCAGCGAATAGGCATGCACCAGCTCGATTGCCATCGCCACCTGTAGCGCCCGGCCCCGCGACACGGCGAAGAGCCGCGCGCTGGCCATCACCAGGAACGGCCGCAGGCGCTTGCCCGGCGCCAGCGCGGCATAGCGCATCGCCTCGAAGACCCGCGATTCGAGCCCTTCCGGCACGGCGATCAGCCGGCCGAGCGCCGTGTCGGTGAGCGCCGCCGCGTCGGCGAGCGCGTCGGCGAAGCCGGTGCCCGGCGCCCACAGCAGGTCAGTCAAGGGAGGCGGGCTCCGTCGCGGGCTGACCGTCGGCGCCGACGACGATCTTGTCGACGCGGGTCTGCGCCTCGCGCAGCTTCGCCTCGCAATGCCGCTTCAGCAGCGCGCCCCGCTCATAGGCGGCGATGGCGTCGTTGAGCTTGCCGCTGCCGGCCTCCAGGCGCTTCACGATCTGCTCGAGCTCGGCGAGCGCGTCCTCGAAATTCATCGCGGCGATATCGGGCGGCACTGCCGGTTCAGCCATGATCCCTCGCTTGAAACCCGCGCCACTCTAGAAAAGCGATGCGCGCGCATGCAAGCGCTCCGGCGAACTCTCGCAGAGAGTTCGTCCGGGGCGGCGTCAGCGGTGGCGACGCAACCGCGGGAGCCGCGCAGGGCGGGTTAGCGACGCCGCCGTCGCCGCCGCTACGCCGCCATCAATGCCGCGACATGGGCGGCGGCGCTGGCGGCCAGCGCGTCGAGGTCGTAGCCGCCTTCGAGCGAGGAGACGATGCGCCCCTCGCAATGCCGCGCGGCACAGGCCATCAGCCGCTCGGTGACCCAGGCATAATCCGCCTCGACCAGCATGAGCTGCGCCAGCGGATCGGCACGATGGGCGTCGAATCCGGCCGAGACCAGAATGAAATCCGGCCGGAAGTCTTCCAGCGCCGGCAGGATGAACTCATTGAAGGCGTGGCGGAACTCGGCCGAGCCCGACATCGGCCGGAGCGGCACGTTGACGATGTTGCCGACGCCGGTTTCGCTGCGCGCGCCAGTGCCGGGATAGAGCGGCGCCTGATGGGTCGACGCGTAGAAGACATGCGGGTTGTTCTCGAAGATCGCCTGCGTGCCGTTGCCGTGATGGACGTCGAAGTCGATGATCGCGGCGCGCTCCAGCCCGTGCAGCTGGCGGGCGCGCTGGGCGCCGATGGCGACGCTGTTGAACAGGCAGAAGCCCATGGCGTGGTCGGCCTCGGCGTGATGGCCGGGCGGGCGCACGGCGCAGAAGGCATTGTCGGCATCGCCCGCGACCACGGCGTCGACCGCGGCACAGACCGCGCCCACCGCGCGCAGCGCCGCCTCGCCCGAACGCGGCGACAGCACGGTGTCGGCGTCGAGCGCGGCATGGCCGCGCCGTGGCACCGCCGCCAGCACCGCCTCGATGTAGGCGCGCAGATGGACGCGCGCCACCTCGTCGATCTCGGCGCGCGGCGCCTCGCGCCGCCGGGCGCGGGAGAATGCGTCCTGGTCGAGGGCGGTCAGCACCGCGCGCAGCCGGTCGGGCGATTCCGGATGGTAGCTGCCGGGATCATGCTCCAGGCAGGCCTGATGGCTGTAGATCAGCGTCGTCATCGCACCTCCGCCCCCGCACGCCCAGTCTCGCACATCCGCCGCCGGTCCTGCCACGCGGATCGTCGGGCTTGCCGGGCTGCGCACCGCTCGCCAGTATAGGCGCCGCCGCAACGGGGCAGCACCGAAAGACGAGAGCGAACGGGCGGGGAGATGCAAGGGTGAGGCGAGCCTGTGCGGCGGTGTGCGGCGCCGTCCTCCTGCTGTTCTCGGCCCTGCCCGGCCGGGCGGCCGATGCGCCGCCGACGATCGTCGTCCATGCCGGCAAGGCCGACAGCCTCAGCCATGCGCTGGCGGTGCAATTCGCCGAGGCGCTGGCCCAGGGCAACAACGCGCTGACCGTGCAGGTCGAAGAGAGCCAGGGCTCGGTGCAGAACATCATGGACGCGCTGCATCGCGGCGACCATTACGTCTTCACCACGCCGCCCAACCTCATCAGCCAGGCGAAGCGCGGCGAGAAGCCGTTCCGCCGCGACGCGCGCTATCGCCGCATCCGCGCCCTCTTCCCGGTGCCGCCGCTGACGCTGCACTGGGTGGTGCGCGCCGACAGCGGCATCAAGGATCTGGCCGGCCTCGCCGGGAAGAGCCTGGCGCCCGGCGGCAAGGGCAGCTTCGCCGAGCGCCAGACCGTCTCGGCGCTGCACGCGCTCGGCCTCGAGCAGCGCGTGCAGCTCATCGACATCGACCCCGCCGGCGCGCGGGCGGCGCTGGCCGGGCATCAGGTGGCGGGGCTGGCGCTGGCCGGGACCGTGCCGCTGCCGGCGCTCGGCGACCTCGCCAAGACCACGCCGATCCATCTCCTCGGCCTCACCCATGCGGAGCGCGCCAAGGTGCTGGCGGCGGATGACAGCCTGGTGGCGCAGGCCATTCCCGCCGGGACGTATCCCGGCCAGGAGGCGGCGGTCGCCACCGTCGCGCTGCCCACCGGCGTCTACACCACGACGGTGATGAGCGACGCCACCGCCTATGCCATCACCAAGGCGTTCTGGTCGCAGAAATGGGCGCTGGGCCAGCACAATCCGCCCTGGAGCCTGGTGACGCCGGCGGCGCTGGCCGAGCTCGGCGTCAAGCTGCACCGCGGCGCGCTGCGCTACTACCGCGAAGCGGGCATCAAGGTGCCGGCGGCGCTGCGCTAGGACCGAGACAGGAGAGATCCCGTGGCCGTCGATTTCCTGGTGCTGGGCGGCGGCATGGCCGGCGCCGCGGCGGGGTATTTCCTGGCCGAGCGCGGCCGCGTGCTGATCCTCGAGCGCGAGGCGATCGCGGGCTACCATGCGACCGGCCGCTCGGCGGCGCTCTACACCGAGACCTATGGCAATGCGGCGATCCGTGCGCTGACCGTGGCGAGCGGCCGCTTCTTCCGCGCGCCGCCGTCGGGCTTCGCCGAGGCGCCGCTGCTGCGGCCGCGCGGCGTGCTGATGGTGGCGCCGGCGGGTGATGCCGCGCGGTTCGAGGCGGCGCTCGCGGCCGGACGCCGCTTCGCGCCGGGACTGCGCGTGCTGGCCCCGGCCGAGGCGCGCGCGCTCTGTCCGGTGCTGCGCGAGGACTGGCTCGCCCATGCCTTCCTCGAGCCCGAGGCGATGGACATGGATGTCCACGCCATCCACCAGGGCTTCCTGCGCGGCTTGCGGGCGCGTGGCGGCACGCTGCTGACGCAGGCGGCGCCGCGCATGATCGCGCGGCGCGACGGGCTCTGGCAGGTGGAGACGGCGGCCGGGAGCTTCGCCGCGCCGGTGCTGGTCAATGCCGCCGGCGCCTGGGCCGACGAGGTCGCGGCGGCGGCGGGGGTCGCAACGGTCGGGCTGCGGCCGCTGAGGCGCACCGCGCTCATCGTGGCGCCGCCGACCGGGCTTGCCGTCGACGCCTGGCCGATGGTCGTCGACGTCGCCGAGAGCTTCTACCTCAAGCCGGAGAGCGGCAGGCTGCTGCTGTCGCCCGCCGACGAGACGCCCGTGCCGCCGCAGGACGTGCAGCCGGACGAGCTCGACGTGGCGCTGGCAGTCGAGCGCGTCGCGGCGGCGACCCGGCTCGAGATCCGCCGCATCGAGCGCAAATGGGCGGGCTTGCGCACCTTTGCGCCGGACCGGACGCCGGTGCTCGGCCCCGATGCCTCGGCGCCGGGCTTCGTCTGGATGGCGGGCCAGGGCGGCTACGGCATCCAGACCGCCCCCGCCGCCGGTGCCGCGCTGGCGGCGCTCGCCACAGGCGAGGCGCTGCCGGCCGAGCTGGCGGCGCTGGGGCTCGCCGCGGCACAGCTCCTGCCCGACCGGCTGCGCGCGGGCGGCTGAGCGGTCGACGCCGGAACTTGTCGCGAAAATTGATCGGCTGGTAGGTTATCTCTCGCCTCCTGCCCTCGCCTGCACGAAGGCCGCCAGCGCCACGACCAGCCAGCCGAGGATGAACAGCGTGCCGCCGATCGGGGTCAGCCAGGCGACGCCTGGCGGGGCGCCGGCGGCCAGCAGGTAGAGGCTGCCGGGAAACAGGATCAGCGCCAGCGCGAAGCACCAGCCGGCAAGCGCGAGCCAGCGCCCGGCCCCGCCCGGCCCCGCCCGTCCCGCAAGCGCCGCCAACGCCAGCAGCGCCACGGCATGGACGAGGCCATAGCGGCCGCCGGTGGCGGCCAGCTCGAGGCGATGGGGATCGCCGGCCAGGACGTGGCGCGCGGCGGCGTCGGCGGTGACCGCGGCGGCGCCGCTGAGCCCGGCGAGCAGGATCCAGAGACGTTCCGTCATCGCCGGCCGTGATCGATCGAGGGGTGCATCGGAGCCTCCGCAAGGGTGACGCGGCGGCTGCCGCTGCGGCGCCGCGCCGGCGATTGTGCTCGACGCCGCCGCCCGCGCCAACTGCCGGTGGAGGCGAGCCCTCGGAGACGGCGTGCGGCGGCTGACAGCGGCCGGGGGATGGCGTTATAAGACGCGAACGCCCGGCTTCACGCGGAGCAGCCATGCCGAGTTTCGACATCGTCTCGCGCCTCGACCTCGCCGAGGTCGACAACGCGCTCGCCGGCATCGCGCGCGAGATCGCCACGCGCTACGACTTCAAGGACAGCAAATCCGCGGTCACGCGCGAGGAGGGTGCGATCACCGTGCTCGCCGACGACGAGCTCAAGCTGAAGCAGATCCACGAGCTGCTGAAGGTGCATCTGACGCGGCGCAAGGTGGATGCCGGGGCGCTCGACTTCAAGCCGCCGGAGAAGGCCTCGGGCAGCATGATGCGGCAGACCGTCGCGCTGCGCCAGGGCATCGACCGCGAGCTGGCCAAGCGCCTGGTGCGCGAGATCAAGGACAGCCGCCTCAAGGTGCAGGCCTCGATCCAGGGCGAGGAGCTGCGCGTCACCGGCAAGAAGCGCGACGACCTCCAGGCGGCGATCGCGCTCATCCGCACCCTCAAGATCGAGCAGCCGCTGCAATACGTGAACTTCCGCGAGTGAGCGGCGATGCGCCGCGGCGACAGGCCGGCGGCGGCGGGGCATAAGTAGATTTCCGGATGCGGCTTGTGATCCAGATCACGGTGCCGGGTGCCGGCGCAGCCTTATATCTCCGGAAAGATCAGCCCTTGCTTCAGGAGAGCCGCCATGCCGATGTGGACCGCCGACCACCTGCTGTTTCTCGGCGCCGTCGCCGCCGCCATCGCCTTCCTCGTCGGCAGCGAGGCGCTCGCCGCGCTGCACGCGCGCGGCCTGATCCCGGCCCGCATCCGCCGGCGGCCCTCCCGCCTCCCGGCCGAGTGGCTGCGCCGGATCGGCCTCGACTGACGCCCGGCCGGGCGGGACCGGCCCGCCCCGGTGCCCCGCCATTACTCCTTGATCCCCCGCCTGCCAGCCGGTAGATAGAGGCAGCGCCTCGCTCCGTCCCCTTCGTCTAGAGGCCCAGGACACCGCCCTCTCACGGCGGTAACACCGGTTCGAATCCGGTAGGGGACGCCACTCCCGAACAAAACCGAGAACTCCGCCGGCCACCGCAGCGCGCCGGGCACCGGCTTCCAGCGCGCTGGGGTGGCCGGCGAGCCGAACCTCGGCATCGCCAACCACGATTTCGGATACGAACAGGCGGAGATACGCCTTGCGGACTTGAACGTCCGCGGTGCGCAGCGCCTCGCGCATCATGTTGCAGAACTTGCCGATCTGTTCCGGCTGGACCGGTATCGGCGTCGCCGTGCGCTGCGCCTCGGCCTTGAGCTTCTGCGCGATGAGCTGCTCGCGCCGCTCCCTTAGCTCCGCCACGCGACCTTGAAGCGTCTCATCGAGAGCGATGACACCTTTCTCGATGGCCTTGTAAAGCCGCTTGATGCCTTCCTCGGCGTCGCGCAATTCCTTGTCGATGAGCTTGATCGCGGCATCGCCACCGGCTGATGCCGCCTTCTTCTGCTCCGCGTAGTGCTCCAGAAGGGCGACCATCCGCTCGGGGACGAAGAGCCGCCCGAGGAGGTGATCGATCACCAGCTCGTCGAACGGGCCCATTGGCACCGAGCGGCCCGGGCAGACGGATTTGCCCTTCCGCATGCAGGTAGAGCAAGTGTAGTAGCGGTATCGCCCGTTCTTGCCGGTGCGGAGTTGCATGCCGCCGCCGCAGGTTGCACACACCGCAAGGCCGGTGAGCAGGACGGGGCTGCTGACGGTGCGCGGCGGCGTCTTCTTCGGGTTTCGCGCGGCGAGCGACCGCTGCACCGCCTCGAACGTCTCCGCGTCGATGATCGGCGGCATCGGGAAGTCAACCCATTCCTCTCGTGGGTAGTGTCCTAATTTGATTCGGCCCATTCGATATAGGCCGCGCCCTCCGATAACTTGCCGCCCCTTACGTAGCCCGTCGATCTGCCGCAACTTGGGCACGGGCGCCCATTCTTGTGCATCATCCCGCTTACGATGAATACCTTGGAACAGGACGGGCAGCAGAACGCAGCGTTGTTGCCCTCCCAGTCTTCGTCGCGCCGCGTGGGGTCAACGACCCTTTTTGCCATTTCCGCCTCCTAACGCGAGGTTCGCTCCACCAATTCTTCCAGCGACCATAGCCGGCCCTCGACCCCTGCGGCCATGGCTGGCGTAACTCGCAGGGTTTGGTGAACACGCACGAAGTTGTAATGCGCGAAGTGGAGTGACACCGCCGCCCGCAGGTTCTCGATCTTCTTGCTGAAAGCATTCGTCAGGCGGGTGAACCGACGCATGCTCATCCGCATGGTGAGGTTCTGCCGCTCAATAAGGCTCGTCGAGATGTGATCTTGGTCGGGCTCCCCGGTGATGACCGTCTTCTGCTGGTCGACGACACGCGGCGGGGAATAGCGGCCAGGCCCGATAGGCTCTGCCTCGTAAAATTTAACCGCCTGCCCGTAATCGACATCGGCACCGAAAGCCCGCTCGACCGCATCAACGTAGCTGTTGAGCGCATCGGAGGAAATCTGAATGCGGTTCGCAAGGCGCAGGGAAAGATCGTTCATAAAGGCGACGGCATGCGGGTTGGTCCGCTTCCCGACCCGGTAGGACGGAATAAGCTTCGTCTCAGGGTCGATCGCCACGAAGGTCCACTGATCGCCGACCCGGTTGCGGTCGTCTTGCGGCGTGACCCAACGCTGCTTCTTCCCCACGAAACTCCAGATTTCGTCCACTTGGATGCGGCGGCAGGAAAGCTCTCGCATGCGCTCGTCCATGATTGGCAATTTCGCAGCCACGGTTGGTTCTGAGCCGTCGCCGAGCCCAGCGTCCCACACCGAGCCGATCCAGCCGGTATAGCTGAATGTTCTCCTACCCTGCGGTAGAATTGGGACCGCCTGGGAGAGGAGGGGTTAAATGAGCGGCACCTTCACGGCGGTGGCTTGGAACAACGGTAGCCATCGCAAGTCAGGCGCGGGGTACGGCCTGAAGGTTTCCATCAAAGACCGAGATAGGTACTTTGATCGCGAGTGGACTGAAGTTCAGCTCCACCTTCCGACACACAAATCCGTTCGCGTCAACATCGACAAGCAGTCTTTCTGGGGCGGCACTTGTCGCGAGCTGATCAGCAACGAGATTGGGAAGTGGCTGCACGAGGTAGGCCGAGCGCGCTGGCCCCGGGGCATGCCGCCCCGAGTGCTGATCTCCGCGCGAGGGGGCGGGGCTTTTGATGTGCATCTGGTAGCTGCGCCATGAGCCCTCGATCTGCGCCTCAGGGTGTCGCCTGCGCACGAAAACCCGCGAACGAATACCCGTCCGACAGCCGTCGCCGTCGCTTGCCTGATTGCCCCATGCTTCATCATGCCGGATTCCGAGACGCTTCCAAGCGTCGAAAAGCCAATTGCCCTGCATGCTTCCGCCGCTCTGACACCCCAAAATCACCCACACGATTCACGGAAGACCCATAATCCAAACGTTCTGGCTGGATCGGGGAAACCGTTGACGCGCTGGACCACATGATCGAAGAAGCGAAGGTCGAGGAAGAGGCCCGCGGCTATTGAAGAAATTGGCCAGCCTCCCGCGTCCGATGGGATCGCGGCTGCACTTCAGAATCTTATTCTCGAGAACCTTATTCCGGAAGATGAGAACCTCGCCAGATTAGAAGACGGACTGGCCGAGTTGAACGTCTTTGAGATGCGACCCCGCATTTCATGGCGGCACAGAGCGAACTGCAACGGTCAGTTGAAGCCGGGACCGCACTCCGACATAGTTATCCGGCGAAGGACGAAGCTCGCAAATGGGGGGATCATGGCTTGCCGGGCAATCGCGCGGAGGGCGGCGACGGCGCTGGTATTGCTGTCGCTTGCCGCATGTTCGGGAGACCAGTCGTTGCTGCAAGGGTTGTTCTCGAGATCGGAGGTCCCGACCTCGGAGGACGCGGCCAACATTTACGTGTCGGCCTATCCGCCGGTCCCGTGGGCGAGCATCTCGGCGAAGCTCGCACCCAACAACAATCTGACCATCGATCAAGCCCGCTCGATGGCGGCGCAGACGACGCAGGTCCAGATCGAGCAAGCGCTCAATACCTTCGCGGCGGGTTTGGCCATAGGACTGCCGGGGACGAGCGGCACGACCCAGACTACGGGAACGCAGACCGCGAGCACCGGCACCGTGCCGTCGACCTCCGGCACGCCCTCGGGCGCGCTTCCCGCCAACGCGCCGGCGCCGAGCCTGACCAGCGGCCCCATGGCCACCGGGATCGATGCGAGCACCTGGCTCACTGCCGGAACGGCGCTCTATCAGCAGGCGCAGGTCCTCGACAACCAGATCACCAACGAGCTGCTGCCGGAAGGCTACCAGGCCTATCTCATCACCTTTCAGATCAACCTGCAGCCCAAGCGGCGCGATCTGCCTTACGACGCCTATACGGATGTCACGCTCTTCCCGGGCGATTGGAAGCAGGCGCTGCAGACCTCGGCGCAGGTCGACGACAGCGCGAGCGGCCTTCCGCCGGTGATGGTCTATCCGCTGATCATCATGGATGCGGAGGAGACGACCAATATCGGCCGCAGCCTTCAGGCGATCCGACAGGCCTCGCTGCAATTGTCGGGCATCGTAAGCGGCGTCGGCGTCGCGGCCGGTGCAAGCGGCGCCCGCGATCGGTTCGCCAGCGTCGTCGGGCTGGACAAGAACAGCCTGGTGACGATCGGGCGCGTCAACGACAACGCCGTCCGCGTCCGCCTCGGCGCCGAGAATTCCGGCTCGGCCGGGCTCGCCATGGTCCCGCGCAGCTATAACGTGTCGCTTGTGGTGCTGACCCGGTGGAATCAGGATCCCGCACAGCGCGACGATCGGCTGAACTCGCTGTCGGTGGTCACGAACACGACCATCGTCGACCTCGCCGGCAAGCCGCTGTCCGACGGCCCGTCCCGGACGCGCGGCGGGCTGGCCTCCAAGGTTTCCGATGAGGTGAAAAAGTTCTGCAAGGGCAGTCCCTCCCTCGTCGCGTGGCCGATCGCCGGGCGATGCGGTGCGAGCGGACCAGGCTCCGACCCCGATCCCGCACAGGAACCTTACCAGACGACGGCGCTGAATCTGCTGCGGGCGGTCGATCGCGGCGACTTCATGATGGTACGCGACTGCCTCAAGCTCCCCGACCCGCTCGACGTCCAATCGCAGATCACGGTGCAGCGGCTCTTGGCCGAGCTTGCCGAACTCCAGGTAGATTCCCGCTTCTCGACCTTCATCATTCCGCTACAGGCGTCGAGCGAGCCAAGGCTGCCCGACCTGAACCAGCTCGTGCTGATATCGGATGACGGCACCCAGGCCGCGACGGCCGTATTGCGGGGCGGCGGCGGCCTCGACGCCAAGCAGGTGCGGGCGGCGCTGGTGCTCGACGACAGCAAGACGAAGCTGCTGCCGACCTCGCTCACGATAGTGGGCGACGGGTCCGAGATCGACATCGCCTTTCCGTCGATCAAGAAACTCGGCGTCAAGCTGGCGGCGAAGCCGCTGCGGTTTGCGACGAACCGGGCAAGCTTCGGCCAGCTGCCGGACGGGAAGACGAGCGCAGATTATGCCGTGATGCGAGTCGCCGCCACGTCACCTAAGACGTCCAATCCGGTCCAGGCGACGCAAACCGTGCTCACAGCCGGCGCGGGAACCCGCGTCGCCACGGTCACGCTGCTGGTGGCCAAGAACTCATCCGCGCGGCTAACGATCTCCGGCGCCGATATTCGCGGCGTATCCGCTCCGGCGAGCTTGTCGGCGACGGGAATAGCGCTGCCGCCTGGCGGCGGCGTCATCACGCTCACCCTCGGCAATCTCACGCCGGGCCGGGCGGTCGTGACGACGACCATCGACGCCAACAAGCAGCCTCTGGGCGATCCGATCGCGTTCACCGTCGAGCTGGCCACCGCCAAGCAGTGAGATCCCGGCGACGGCTCGATCAGGGAGGTGCCGCATGGCCGCGAGGAAGCGAACCGCGAAATCGACGCCGCTGTCATACGTCGTGTCGCCATGCAGGATTTCGGCGATGGACATTTGGTCAAGCAGCGTATCGGCGGCAGTGCAATCGGCGACTTGGCCGCCGGTGAGCACGAACGCGACGGAGCGGCAGAGGCGATGAATAATGGGG
>DAHUYF010000121.1 GCA_027315365.1 Rhodospirillales bacterium
GCGGGGGCGGTGCTGATCGGCCGTACCAACATGACCGAATTCGCCTTTTCCGGGGTCGGCATCAACCCGCATTACGGTACGCCGGGCAATCCCTACGATCGCCGGCGCATCCCCGGCGGCTCCTCCTCCGGGGCGCCGGTCTCGCTGCTTGACGGCATGGCTGCGGTCGCGATCGGCACCGATACCGGCGGCTCGGTTCGCATTCCCGCCGCGTTTTGCGGCGCTGTCGGCTTCAAGCCGACGCAAAAGCGTGTGCCGCGCGCGGGGGCGACGCCGCTATCGACCACCCTCGACTCGGTCGGTCCGCTTGGCCTCAGCGTTGCCTGCTGCGCCGTTGCCGACGCGATCATGGCGGGTGAACCGCCGGCGGCGCCGCCAACCGCGGCGGTGGCGGGGCTGCGGCTCGGCGTGCCGCGCACGCTGGTGCTGGACGACCTGGACGCTCCGGTGGCGGCTGCTTTCGAGCGCACCCTCTCGCTGCTGTCGCACGCCGGAGCGCGGCTGGTCGATCTGCCGCTCTCCGAGTTCGGCGAGTATGCCGGGATAAACGCCAAGGGCGGCTTCTCGCCGGCGGAAGCGTATGCCTGGCATGCGGGTCTGATCGCCCGGCGCGGCGCGGACTACGATCCGCGCGTTCGCTTGCGCATCGAGCGTGGCGCCGCGATGAGTGCCGCCGACTATGTCACGCTCGGCTGGCAGCGGGCTGATTTCATCGCCCGGGTTGAGGCGCGGACGGCCGAACTCGACGCCCTGGTCATGCCGACGCTGGCGCTGACCGCGCCGGAGATCGCCGCCTTCGACCGGGACGAGGATTTCTGGCGCCTCAACGGGCGCATCCTGCGCAACCCCTCGTTGATCAATTTCCTCGATGGCTGCGCGCTGACGCTGCCGATCCATGCGCCCGGAACCGTGCCGGTAGGGCTGATGCTGGTCGGCCGCCACGGCCAGGATCGCCGCCTGCTCTCGCTGGCCCAAGGCATCGAGACGGCGATCGAGGACGACCGCTGGCGCTGACATCGGTTGCTAGACGGCACTTTCGCCGTCGAGCCGCATGGCGTTGCCGTGCAGCTTGCGCTGGAGGCTGGTCAGCACCTCGGCGAGCGCCTTGCCCGTGGTCAGCCGTTGCCGGCCGCTGAGCAGGATGAAATCGCCCTGGCGGCCGGCGCCGGGTGCCGCCGTCTTGACGACGCTGAAAAGCGCGTTTTCCTGCGTATGGCGGAAGACCGAAAACACCGCCGTGCCTTCGCGGTGGTCGATCGCGTAGTCGCGCCATTCGCCGCGCGCCACCTGGCGGCTGTACAGCGAAAGCAGCTGATTCAGCTCGGGCCGACTGAAGAAAACCGACTTCTGTCTGCGTCGGTAATCGTTCAGACGGAAGAGTGTCGCCATCGGCCGCCGCCGCGGAGGGTCGTCATCGTATCGCCACCGCAACCAGTTTTCCTCATTTCCGGGCCGAGGTCCAGCGGCAAACCGGCGCCGTGGTTTGCCTCGTCCCGGGCAAGGGGCTATGGTAGCGCCCGCGCCCGGCGCGGGGTTGGAGTGGGTTTGTGAGCGACATTTTCCAGGAAGTGGACGAAGATCTACGGCGCGAGAATTTCGCCAAGCTGTGGGCGCGATACGGCAAGTACGTCATCGCCCTGGCCGTGCTGCTGGTGCTGGCCACCGCTGGCGTCGTCCAATGGCGCCAATACCAGCAGCATCAGCGCGAAGCGGAGGGAGCGCGCTATGTCGGCGCGCTGAACCTCGCGCGCGAGGGCAAGGAGCGCGACGCCGCCGATGCCTTTGCCGCGCTGGCGCGCCAGGCTGCCGGCGGGCATGCCACCCTGGCGCGGCTCGAAGAGGCGGCGCTCAAGGCGCGGGCTGGCGATGTCGCCGGCGCGATCGCCGCTTATGACGTGCTTGCCGATAACGGCTCGGCCGACCCGGTCTATCGCGACGTGGCAACGCTGCTCGCGGCGCAATATTCGCTGAAGAATGGCGACCCCAGAGCGATCATCGCTAAACTGACGCCGTTGACCACGGCGGACAATCCGTGGCATCCCTCGGCGCTGGAGTTGACGGCGCTGGCGCAGCTCAAGGCCGGCGACCGGACAGCCGCGCGCGCGACCTATCAGCGCATCGCCGATGATCTCGCGGCGCCGCAGGGCTTGCGGGCGCGGGCGACCGAAATGCTCACGGCGCTGGCGGAGTGAGCGGAGAAGCGCGGTGACGGCAAGACGCGTCCTGGCGCAAGCGGGGCTGATGGCGCTGGCGCTGTCCCTGGTGGGCTGCGACACCTTCGACAAGCTGTTCTCCGGTCCGGGCAAGGACCGGCTCAAGGGCCCGCGCGTCTCGGTGCTGGCGCTGGACAGCGCGCTCGAGCCGGATCCGAAGCTCGTCAGCGTCAAGGTACGCCTGCCCCGGCCGGTGCTGAACGCCGATTGGCCGCAGGCCGGAGGGAACCCCGAGCACGCCATGCAGCATCTGGCGCTGGACGGCGCCTTGCGCCAGGCTTGGTCGGACAGCATCGGGGCGGGCGAGACCCGCTACGGCGCGCTGCTGTCGCAGCCGGTGGTCGAAGGCGGGCGCGTCTACGCGCTCGACGCCCGCGACGTGGTGATCGCGCTCGACGTCAAAAGCGGCGACGAGGTCTGGCGCAACGACGTGAAGCCCGGGGCCGAGCTCGGCCACGCCTATGGCGGCGGCGTCGCCACTGCCGGCGGCCGTGTCTACGTCACCACCGGCTATGCGCAGGTGCTGGCGCTCGACGCCGCCACGGGCAAGGAGATCTGGCGCCGCGAGGTCACGGCGCCGGTGCGCGCGTCGCCGACGGTGGCCGATGGCCGCGTCTTCGCGGTGACCGTCGACAACGAGCTGGAGGTCCTCTCGGCCGATGACGGCCACCTCCTGTGGACGCATAATGGCATCCCGGAGACCGCCGGCCTGCTCGGCGCGGCGAGCCCGGCGGTGGAAGGCGACATCGTCGTCGTGCCCTATAGTTCGGGCGAGATCTTCGCGCTCCGCGTCGAGAACGGCCGGCCGCTCTGGACCGACAATCTCACCACCGCGCGCCCGCTCGGCGCGCTCTCGACCATCGCCGATATCCGCGGCCGCCCGGTCATCGATCGCGGTCGCGTCTATGCGGTGAGCCATAGCGGCCGCATGCTGGCGATCGACCTGCGCACCGGCGACCGCGTCTGGGAACAGGAAATCGGCGGTACGCATGGGCCGTGGGTGGCGGGCGACTATCTCTATGTGCTGTCCAACGACGTCAACCTCATCTGCCTGAGGCGGGACGACGGCCGGGTGCGCTGGGTGACCGGGCTGCCACGCTACGAGGATCCGAAGAAGAAGAAGGACCCCGTGACTTGGTCCGGGCCGGTGCTGGCCGGCGACCGGCTCATCGTCATCGCCTCTACCGGCGACGCGGTTTCGATCTCGCCCTACACCGGCCAGGCGCTGGGACACAGCGAGTTTCCCGACGGCGTCTTTCTCGATCCGATCGTCGCCGGCGACACGCTGTTCGTGCTGACGAACGACGCCGAACTCATCGCCCTGAAGTGATGGGGGCGAAGCGGCGATGGCACTGACGGTCGCCATCATCGGCCGGCCCAACACCGGAAAATCGAGGTTGTTCAATCGACTGGTCGGCCATCGCTTGGCGCTGGTCGACGACACGCCGGGGGTGACCCGCGACTGGCGCGAGGGCGAGGCCGCGCTCGGCGATCTGCGCTTCCGCGTCATCGACACGGCCGGGCTCGAGGAAGCGGTACCCGATACCCTCGGCGCGCGCATGCAGGAGCAGACGGCACGCGCGCTGGAGCGCGCCGACGTGACGCTGCTGCTGATCGACGCGCGCGCCGGCATCACACCGCTCGATCGCCATTTCGCGGATTGGCTGCGCCGCGGCAAGACACCGGTGGTGCTGGTGGCGAACAAGGCGGAGGGGCAGGGCGGCACCAGCGGCGTGCTCGAGGCCTTCGCGCTGGGGCTCGGCGAGCCGGTGGCCATCTCGGCGGAGCACGGCGAGGGCATGGCCGAGCTCTACGCCGCGCTCGTCCCCTTCGCCGACCGGCAGGAGGCGAGCACGCCGCCGCCCGAGGGCGGCCGCGAGCGGCCGCTGCAGCTGGCGGTCATCGGGCGGCCTAATGTCGGCAAGTCGACTCTGGTCAACCGGCTGCTCGGCGAAGAGCGCGTGCTTACCAGTTCCGAGGCAGGCACCACTCGCGACGCGATCGCCACGCTCTGGCAGTGGCGAGATCGCACCGTGCGGCTCATCGACACGGCTGGACTGCGGCGGCGGCCCAAGGTCGAGGGCAAGCTGGAAAAGCTCTCCGTCGCCGATACGCTGCGCGCGATCCGCTTCGCAGAGGTGGCGGTACTGGTGGTGGACGCGACGCAGGGTCTCGAAAAGCAGGATCTCGCCATCGCTGAAATGGTCGAGTCGGAAGGGCGCGCGTTGGTGCTCGCGGTCAACAAGTGGGATCTGGTCGAGGACAAATCCGCGACCCTGCAGCGGCTGCGCGATCGCCTGGAGACCTCGTTGCCGCAGCTTGCGGGGCTGCGCGTGGTGATGCTCTCCGCGGCGACCGGCGCCGGCATTGCCAAGCTCATGCCGGCGGTGATCGACGCGCATGCGGCCTGGAACCGGCGCATCGCGACGCCGCGCCTCAATCGCTGGCTCGCCCGGGTGCAGGAGCGCCATCCGCCGCCGCTGGTCTCGGGCCGGCGGCTCAAGCTGCGCTACATGGCGCAAGCGAACATCCGCCCGCCGACCTTTGCGCTCTTCGCCTCGAAGCCGGGCGAACTGCCGGACGCCTATCGGCGCTATCTGGTCAACCTCTTGCGCGAGGATTTCGATCTCCCCGGCGTTCCCATCCGCATGATGCTGCGCAAGGGCGAAAACCCCTTCGCCGGCGAGTGAGGCGCAGCCGGCCCGGCAACCGCTTCTTTGCCTATCGCGGCGAGACGGCGGCGCCGGTGAACACGGCGTGGCAACGACCGATCCTGCCGATCGGCGGACAGGCTTGGTGTCCTCCGTTCCGCGCCGCCGTCCTCGCGTTCCGTTCTATCCTGCCGTTGGTTTGGAACAGCCGGGGCGCGGCGCGGTTTTCGAGAGCGGCATCCCGTCGGAAATTGACGCGGGGCAGCTTTCATGGAGGAAAGTCAATGAAGCGTCTCGTTCTGACCACCGCATCGATCCTCGCCTTGACCTTCGGCGCCGCCGCCCTGGCGCAGACCGGCACCAACGCCGGTCCGGGCACAAGGGCCACGGAAAGCCCGACCAACACGGGGACCAATCAAACGAACATGGGCACCTATCCCACCGGCCCAGGCCGGGCGCAGCACAGCACCGACTGCGGGCCGGGCAGCCGGGCCTCCAACGACTCCGGCAGCGGCAACTCGAAGAGCGGCTCCGGCATGGCCGGCGATTGCGGCACCGCCGGCAGCTCCACCGGCCCCGGAAACAGCGATTCCTCGGAAAAGCGCTGACCGCAGTTCGTCGCCGCGAAGAGCCCCGCGCAGCGCGGGGCTCTCTTTCCGGTCTCGCGTTCATCGAGACCTGAAAGTGCGGCTCAGCGTCGCCAGGCCCGGAGCAACGGTCCGTCCGCGCCGAGGACGGGATCCCCGTCCGGGAGGGGCACCTCGGCCAGCAGTCCGGCCAGGCCGGGCCGGGGCTCGGGCACGCCCTTCTGAATATCCGGGTCCTGGCCGCCGGGATAGGCGCCGACGACGCGGAGATCGGCGCTGGCGCCCTCGTTCCTGTGGCTGGTTCCGGCGGGGATGACGATGACGTCGCCGGCGCGGACGGCGACGAGGGGGCCGGTGTCGCCGCCGAAGCGCACGCGAACCTGACCCCGGGCGATGCCCAGGACTTCATGTGTCGTGGCGTGAAAGTGATGATAGGGATAAATCCCGTCGCGCCAGGCACCGCTCCAGCCATGCCGGGCAAAAAGACGCTCGCATGTGTCCGCGGCATCGCCCTCGACGGTGAAGGCATCGCGATAAATCGCGACCGGAAGTGCCGCTGCCGCGGCAAGCTCTAGGACCTCCATCTGGATCGAACCGCTCTTTGGCATCCTCACCTCCGATCTCGCGGCGCTCCGGTAGCGGCGTCAGGAAGCGCGCGAGGGCCGCGGACGGCCCAGCCCGGAACGGCGCCGCTGCCTGCGTGGGACCGACGCTTCCCAGAGCAAAACTGCCGCGGTGGCGTTCTCGTTCCGCGACACCGTGGAAGCCGGCCGATGCGGGCGGATATCCGCCGGCATTCGCGGCTTCTCGATAGTCGGGGTCGGTGGATGGCGGGCCGCAGGTCGCGCCAGGGGCGCGCGATGAGGCCGCGGTTTCCTCCGGGAACGCCTTACGGTATCGCGACCATCCGGTCGTCGGGCGCGGCGTGCATCTGCTAAGGTGGACCCGACAGATGTGACTCGAGGGTGGGGAAACCGCCAATGCATGTTCTGATTTTCGGCGCGGCCGGCATGATCGGCCGCAAGCTCGTCCAACATCTCGCGCAGACGGGAGAACTCGCCGGGCAGGCGATCACGGCGCTCTCCCTCGTCGACGTCGTGCCGGCCGAGCGACCCGTGGGCTTCGCGGAAAAAACCTCCGTCGAGGTCCTGGATATCGCCGATCCCGGCGCGGCTGCCCGCGTCATCGCCGGCCGCCCGGAGGTCATCTTTCACCTGGCGGCCGTCGTCTCGGGCGAAGCCGAAGCCGATTTCGAGAAGGGCTATCGCATCAACCTCGACGGGTCGCGGCACATTTTGGAAGCGATTCGGCGCGAGGGAATGAAGGCGGCGTACCGGCCGCGCCTGGTCTTTTCCTCGTCCATCGCCGTCTTCGGCGCGCCGTTTCCGGAAGTCATCGGCGACGAGTTCTTCAATACGCCACTGACGAGCTACGGCGCCCAGAAGGCGATATCGGAGCTGCTGCTCACGGATTATTCGCGTCGCGGCTTTCTGGACGGGATCGCCCTCCGCCTGCCGACCATCTGCATCAGGCCGGGAAGGCCCAACAAGGCCGCATCGGGATTCTTCTCCAACATCCTGCGTGAGCCGCTGGCCGGGCGGGAGGCCGTGCTGCCGGTCGCACCGGAGGTGCGCCATTGGCATGCCAGCCCGCGCGCCGCGGTCGGCTTTCTGACGCACGCCGCAGCGATGGATTTGAAGTCGCTGGGCGCGCGGCGCGCGCTGACGATGCCGGGGCTGGCCGCGACAGTGGCCGAGCAGATCGAGGCGCTGCGGCGCATCGCGGGCGAGAAGGCGGTGCGGCTCATTCGCCGCGAGCCTGACCCCGTGATCGCCGGGATCGTGGCCGGTTGGCCGCGCACCTTCGACGCGCGGCGCGCGCTGGCCCTTGGATTTCGGCCCGATGCATCCTTCGACGAGATCATCCGCATCCATATCGCCGACGAACTCGGCGGTAGCGTGCCGGTACCGTCTTGAGCGCGCCGCGCTTTTTCGCCGACGGTCGCCGCGCCGGCCGCGGGGTCTGATCCGCCAACCTGCCGGAGATGCTTGCGGTGCCGAAACTCGCGGCCAATCTGAGTATGCTGTTTCAGGAAGTGCCCTTTCTCGACCGCTTCGCCGCGGCCGCCGCCGCCGGCTTCGCCGGCGTCGAGTGTCTTTTCCCTTACGAGTTCCCGCCATCTGAGATCGCGGCGCGGCTGGAGCGGCACCACCTGGTCCAGGCGCTCTTCAACCTGCCGCCCGGCGATTGGGTGAAGGGCGAACGCGGCTTGGCGGCGCTGCCCGGGCGCGAGGGCGAGTTCATGGACGGGCTCCAGCGCGCGCTCGACTATGCGCGCGCGACCGGCTGCCAGCGGCTTCACGCCCTGGCCGGGATATGGCCGACGGAGCTCGATCGCCGCGAGGGCGCCGCGGTCTACGCGGCCAATCTCCGGCGCGCCGCCGACCGCGCGGCGGCGCGCGGCGTGAGCCTGGTGATCGAGCCGATCAACAGCCGCGACATGCCCGGCTACTTCCTGCGTACGACCGGCGAGGCGATGGCGATTCTGAAGGAGGTTGCGCGCGATAACCTGAAGCTGCAGCTCGATCTCTATCATTGCCAGATCACGGAGGGCGATCTCGCGATGCGCATTCGCGCGCTCGCCGGCCATTACGCGCATGTGCAGATCGCCGGCGTTCCCGGGCGCCATGAGCCCGATCGCGGCGAGGTCAACTACCCCTATCTGCTCGAGTTGCTGGACGAGGTCGGCTACGGCGGCTGGGTCGGCTGCGAGTACTGGCCCGCAGGCGAGACTCGTGCTGGCCTCGCCTGGGCGCGGCGCTGGGGCATCGGCGCATGAGATGACGCGGACGGGCAGAGTGGCCGCCTGTGCCGTCGTTACCTGCGAACGATCTCGCCGTTGCGCGCGCAGCCGGCCGAGGCCAGCTCGACGAATGCCTCCGTCACGTCCTCGGGTCGGGCGAGGGGCGCGCGATCCTCGCCGGGGAAGCCCTGGGCGCGCAGATTGGTTGCGACGACGCCGGGATCGACCAGATTCACCTTGAGCGCCGTCTTGGTCACTTCCCCGGCATAGATCCGGGCCATGCTCTCGAGCCCCGCCTTGCTCGCGGCGTAGGCGCCCCAGTACGGCACCGCTTCGCGCCCGGCGGCGCAGGTGGTGAAGATGAGCCGGCCTGCCTCCGAGAGCCGCAGCAGCGGGTCAAGCGAGCGGATGAGGCGCCAGTTCGCGGTGAGATTGACTGCGATCACCTCGTCCCAGGTGGCGGGCGCGAAATGCCCCATCGGCGAGAGCGAGCCCAGCAATCCTGCATTGCCGACGAGCACGTCGAGCCGGCCGAAGCGCTGATAGAGCGCCGCACCCATCTGATCGATCTGGTCGAACTGGCGGAGATCGAGCGGCACCAGCGTGGAGACGCCGCCGGCGGCGCGGATCTCGTCGTCGCGCTCCTCGAGCCCGCCGACGGTGCGGGCGACCAGGATGACGTGTGCGCCCTCGGCGGCGAACCGCCGCGCCA
Organism: Rhodospirillales bacterium; assembly: GCA_027315365.1. Taxonomy (GTDB): domain Bacteria; phylum Pseudomonadota; class Alphaproteobacteria; order ATCC43930; family CGMCC-115725; genus DAHUYF01. Next base: position 8,967 of record DAHUYF010000121.1, read on the forward strand.
CCGCCGCGCCGATGCCGCGCGAGGCGCCGGTGATGAGCGCGAGACGCCCGCTGAGGCGCTTGCCCGCCGGGAAGGACACGGGCGGCTACGCGGTCTCGGCGAGCAGCGACAGCTGGGTTGACACCTTGCCGGCATCGTGATCGACGAGCGCGATGGGATAGTCGCCGGTGAAGCAGGCGTCGCAGAAGCGCGGCGCCGCCGGATCGCGCCGGCGCTCGCCCATGGCGCGGTAGAGTCCGTCGATCGAGATGAAGGCGAGGCTGTCGGCGCCGATGAAGCGCGCCATCTCCGCCACGTCCATGCGAGAGGCGAGAAGCTTCTCGCGCTCGGGCGTGGCGATGCCGTAGAAGCAGGAATGGCTGGTCGGCGGGCTCGAGATGCGCATATGCACCTCGCGCGCGCCGGCTTGGCGTACCATCTCGACGATCTTGGTCGAGGTCGTGCCGCGCACGATGGAATCGTCGACCAGGATCACGCGCTTGCCCTCGATCTTCACGCGGTTGGCGTTGTGCTTGAGCCTGACGCCGAGATGACGGATCTGGTCGGTCGGCTCGATGAAGGTGCGGCCGACATAGTGGTTGCGGATGATGCCGAGTTCGAAGGGCAGGCCGCTCTCCTGCGCGTAGCCGAGCGCGGCCGGCACGCCCGAATCCGGCACCGGGATGACGATATCGGCGCCGACTCCGCTCTCGCGGGCGAGCTCGGCGCCGATGCGCTTCCTCGCCTCGTAGACGCTGATGCCGTCGACGACGCTGTCGGGTCGTGCGAAATAGATGTACTCGAAGACGCAGAAGCGCTGCTTGGCGCGTTCGAAGGGCTTGCTGCTGTGCACGCCCAGCGCGTTGATGGTGACAATCTCGCCGGCCTCGACGTCGCGAACGAAGTCGGCGCCGATGATGTCGAGTGCGCAGCTCTCCGAGGCGAGGATCCAGGCGTCGCCGAGCTTACCCAGAACCAGCGGCCGGACCCCCAGCGGGTCGCGCACGCCGATCACCCCGTTCTGGGTCAGCGCCACCAGCGAGTAGGCGCCTTCCACCTGGCGCAGCGCGTCGATCATCCGCTCCTCGACGGTGCGCTTCAGGCTGGTGGCGATGAGATGGACGATGACCTCGGTATCGCTGGTCGATTGGAAGAGGCTGCCGCGGGCGACGAGCTTGCGCCGCAGGTGATAGGAGTTGGTGAGATTGCCGTTGTGGCAGATGGCGAGACCGCCGAACTCGAAATCGGCGAAGAGTGGCTGGACGTTGCGCATCGCCACTTCGCCGGTGGTGGCGTAGCGCACATGGCCGATGGCGGAGTGGCCGTTGAGCCGGCCGATCACCTCTTTCGAGCTGAAATTCTCGCCGACATGGCCCATGCCGCGATGGACATGAAACTGCTCGCCGTCATAGGCGACGATGCCTGCCGCCTCCTGGCCGCGGTGCTGCAGCGCATGCAGCCCCAACGCCGCCAGCGCCGCCGATTCGACATGGCCCCAGATGCCGAAGACACCGCATTCCTCGCGCAGATGGTCGTCGTCGAGCGGATGGGTCGTCAGCATGACCTGCCTTGGTTAAGAGCGGTTAAGACCCCGACACCCGGGGCTAAAGTGGGGATTGCTTGGCGGGATGTCGAGAAGCCCCGCGAGCCTTCTACACGCAACCGCCGCTTGCCGCCAGGGGGCGCGGGCATCTACTTCGTGTCCTGCTGTTGCTGTATCAAGCGGTTAAGATCGCGCTGGTCGTCAACCGAATAGGGTGTGCCGCGGTCGTGCCCGTTTGCCGGCTGGCGCGGCGTGCTGAGCGCGCGCATGGCGCTGGCCGCTTCATTCATCTGCTCGGCGGCGCGCCTCGTGTCCTCGGCGGTGGCTTGCGCCCGGGCGCGGTAGGCGGCAGGGACCAGCGCCCGCAGTCGCTCGGCGCCGTTGGCCAGCAGCGGCAGCGTCTTGGCATCGGCGATCCAGCCCGGCTGCTGCTGGCTGCCTGCCGGCAGCGCCCAGGACAGGGCGATATAGAGCAGGCATACCAGGACCAGCCCGCGCACCAGGCCGAAGACCAGGCCGAGCGTGCGGTCGACGGCGGAAAGCGAGCTCTCCTTTACCCGGCCGGCGATCGACGAAGTGACCAGCGACAGCACGATCAGCGAGACCAGGAAGAGCGCGAGCGCCGCGGCCGCCTCCGCCACCGGCCCCCGGGGCAGGAACCGCTCGGCCAAGGGCGCCGCATAGGGTAGTCCATAGAGCGCGGCCAAGGCGGCGCCGACCCAGGCGGCCACCGACAGCGCTTCCTTGACGAAGCCGCGGGCGAAGGCGAAGAGCCCCGAGATCAGGACCACCGCGATGACGATGATGTCGAGCAGGTTCATCGCCTCGTCCCGGGGGCCGCCAGGCTGCGCGGCGCGCGGCGCGGCTGATCCTCGAAGAGTTCGACGAGATGGCGCAGATGGCGCAACTCGCGCAGCGCGATGCCGGCCGGCGGCGCGCGCTCCTGGCCGCGGCCGCGATAGGCCGGCGCCAGCGCCGCGGTAAAGCCGAGCTTGCTCGCCTCCTTGAGCCGAGCCTCGGCCTGTCCCACCGGTCGCACCTCGCCGGAGAGGCCGATCTCGCCGAAGATCACGGTTTCTGCCGGCACCGGCTGCAGGCGCAGCGCTGAAACCAGCGCCGCGGCCACCGCGAGATCGGCGGCCGGCTCGGCGATGCGCAACCCGCCGGCGACGTTGAGATAGATGTCGTTGAGGCCGATTTGCACGCCGCAGCGTGCCTCGAGAACGGCCAGCACCATGGCGAGGCGGTTGCCGTCCCAGCCGACCACGGCGCGGCGCGGCGTGCCCAGGCTCGACGGTGCCACCAGGGCCTGGATCTCCACCAGCACCGGCCGCGTGCCTTCCATGCCGGCGAACACCGCCGCGCCGGAGCTGTCGCCCTGGCGCTCGGCAAGGAATAGCGCCGAAGGGTTCGGCACCTCGGCGAGGCCAGCATCGGTCATCTCGAAGACGCCGATCTCGTCGGTCGGGCCGAAACGGTTCTTGACCGCGCGCAGGATGCGGAACTGGTGGCCGCGCTCGCCCTCGAAATAGAGCACGGTGTCGACCATGTGCTCGAGCACGCGCGGGCCGGCGATCAGCCCCTCCTTGGTCACGTGTCCCACCAGGATCACCGAGAAGCCGCGCTGCTTGGCGAGACGGATAAGCTCCTGCGCCGCGGCGCGTACCTGGCTTACCGTGCCGGGTGCGCTGTCGAGCGTGTCGATGTACATGGTCTGGATGGAGTCGATGACGACGACGTCGGGCGCGACCGCTTCGTCGAGCGAGGCGACGATATCGCGGACGCTGGTGGCCGCGGCGAGCATCACCGGCGCCCCCGCCACGGCCAGCCGCGCCGCGCGCAGCCGCACCTGGTCGAGCGACTCCTCGCCCGATACATAGGCGCAGCGCAGCGGCGCGCCGCCCTTGCCCGAGGCCAGCGCCGCCACCACCTGCAGCAGCACCGTCGATTTGCCGATGCCGGGATCGCCCCCCACCAGCAGCGCCGAGCCCGGAACCATGCCGCCGCCGCAGACGCGGTCGAACTCGGCGATGCCCGAGACGCGGCGCGGTACCGCCTGGGCGGCGCCGTCGAGTCCGGAAAAGACGAGTTTGCGTCCCTTGCCGCCGCCGAGGCCTTTGGGTGCGCTGTCGCGCACGACCTCTTCGACCAAGCTGTTCCAGCCGCCGCAGGCGTCGCACCGCCCCGCCCATTTCGGATGCGCGGAGCCGCATTCCTGACAGACGAAGCGGGCCTGCGTGCGTGCCACGTCAGTCTCCCCGACCGGTCACAGCGCGCGCACCTCCATCTTGATCGGGCCTTCGGCGCGGCCGTGGATGAACTGGTCGACATAGGGGTTGCCCGAGCGGTCGATCTCCTCCTTGCGGCCCGCCCAGATGATACGCCCTTTGTAGATCATGGCGATGCGATCGGCGATCTTGTGCGCGCTCACCATGTCGTGGGTGATCGAGATGGCGGTGGCGCCGAGCTCGCGCACACATTTGACGATGAGGTCGTTGATCACGTCGGCCATGATCGGATCGAGTCCGGTGGTCGGCTCGTCGAAGATGATGATCTCGGGCTCGGCGGCGATGGCGCGCGCCAGCGCCACGCGCTTCTGCATGCCGCCCGACAGCTCCGACGGGCGAAGCTCGCCGACCTCGGGGCCGAGCCCGACGGCGCCCAGCTTCTGCAAGGCGATCTCCTTGGCGCGGGCGCGCTCGGTGCCGCGGCCCTGGATCAGGCCGAAGGCGACGTTCTCCCAGACGCTCAGCGAATCGAAAAGCGCCGAGCCCTGGAACAGCATGCCGAATTTCTGCATGAGCTTCTCGCGCTCGCGCGAGGGTATGCCGATCGCCTCGCGGCCGCCGACCGCGATCGATCCGCCGTCCGGCTCGATCAGCCCGAGAATGCACTTCACCAGCACGGATTTGCCCGAGCCGGAGCCGCCGATGACGACGAGGCTCTCGCGCTCGCCGACGTCGAGGTCGATGCCGTCGAGCACGATCTTGCGGCCGAAGGATTTCTTGAGCCCGCGGACGGCGATCTTCGAGGCGGCGGCCATGGCTAGAACAGCACGCTGGTGAGCGCGCTGTCGAACAGCAGGATCAGGATCGAGGCCGAGACCACGGCGTAGGTGGTGGCGGTGCCAACGCCCTCGGCGCCGCCACGCGAGTGGTAGCCGTGATAGCAGCCCATCAGCGCGATGATGAAACCGAACACCGCGGCCTTGATCAGGCCCGAGATGACGTCGTCGCTGCGCAGATAATCCGCCGTCTGGCCGAGATACCCGGCCGGGTTGAAGCCGAGCTTGTATGTCGCGACCAGGAAGCCGCCGAACACGCCGATGATGTCGGCCACCAGGACCAGAGCCGGGACCGCGATGGTGCCGGCGACCAGTCGCGGCACCACCAGATATTTGAAAGGGTTGGTCGAGAGCGTGGAGAGGGCGTCGATCTGGTCGGTAACGCGCATGGTGCCGATCTCGGCGGCCATGGCGGCGCCGATCCGGCCCGCCACCATCAGCGAGGCGATTACCGGTCCGAGCTCGCGCGTCACCGACAGCACGACGACGGTGGCGACCGCGCCCTCGGCGGAGAAGCGGCTGAAGCCGGTATTGGTCTGCAGCGCCAGCACGACGCCGGTGAAAAGCGCGGTCAGCCCCACCACCGGCAGCGAGTAGTAGCCGATATCGATCATCTGCCGCCCTACCAGCCGCAGGTAGAAGGGCGGGCGCAGGCAATGGCTGAGCGCACGCAGCGCGAAAAGCGCCAGCCGTCCGGCGGCGGCGAGGAAGGAAAGGAAGACGCGGCCGACGCGGGCGAGAAAGTCGAGCATGCTCAGCCGATCGCGCCGCGATAGACGCGGTGATAGCGCCGGCCGAGCGCGGTCAGGATCTCGTAGCCGATCGTCCCGGCGGCGGCGGCGGCGGCGTCCACGTCATAGGTCTCGTCGATGAGATCGACCAACGCACCGGGCCGCGCCAGGCAAGGGTCGACGCCGGTCACATCCAGGGTCATGAGGTCCATCGAGATGCGTCCGATGACGGGAACCCGCTGGCCGGCGATGCCGGCGCTGCCGCGATGGCTCGCCGATCGGAGCCAACCATCGGCGTAGCCGACGGCGACCGTGGCGATGCGGCCGGGGCGTTCCATGCGATGCGCTGCACCATATCCAACGCTCTGCCCCCTGTCAACGTCGCGCACCTGCAGGATTCTGCCTTTGATGCGAACCACTTGTGCCATCGGATTGGGCCGTCCCGGAGTCGGATTGACGCCATGGAGCGCGGCTCCCGGCCGGACGAAATCGAAGTGGAAATCGGTGCCGAGAAAGATGCCGGAACCCGAGGCGAGACTGGCCGGCGCCGGCGGCAGCGCCGCAAGCGCGGTGCGGAAGGCGGCGAGCTGCCGGGCGTTCAGCGGTTGGTCTGGCTCTTCGGGGCAGGCCAGGTGACTGAGAACGGCCCGCAGCTCGAGTCCGGCGAGCGGCGACGGGTCGCGCGCCAGTTCGGCCAGCGCGCCCGGGCCAAGGCCGAGCCGGGCCATGCCGGTATCGACGTGGAGCATCGCGGGCAGCGCCCGCGTCGCCGCTCGCGAGCGCCAGGCGGCGATCTCTTGGAGATCGTTGAGCACCGGCAGGAGACGGGCGCGGGCGAACTCGCCGCCGGTGCCCGGCAGCAGTCCGTTCAACACGGCGATCTCCGTGTTCGGCAGCAGGCGCCTGAGGGCGATGCCCTCGTCGAGCGTTGCGACGAAGAACAGGCGGCAGCCGGCGGCGGCGAGCAGCGGCGCCACCTCAGCCATGCCGAGGCCATAGGCGTCTGCCTTGACCACCGCGGCGCAGCTCGCCCCGGGCTTCAGCCGCCCGGCAAGGCGCCGCCAGTTCGCCTCTATCGCGGCAAGGTCGATCTCCAACACCGCGCCGGCGCGCGCAAGCGCGCGCGACGGCCGGTCAGTAGCGCTCATCGGGAAGATGATCGCCGCGCACGAAATTGTCGAAGCGGGTGGTCTCGCCGTCGAAGCGCAGGGTTACCTTTCCGATCGGGCCGTGGCGCTGCTTGGCGATGATCACCTCGCCGGTGCCGTGCACCTGCTCGAGCCGCTCCTGCCAGCGGGTATAGCGCTCGTTGAACTTCTCGTCGTTCTCCTCGGGCCGGCGCGTCGGCTCGCCGCGACTCAAATAGTACTCCTCGCGGAAGACGAACATGACGACGTCGGCGTCCTGTTCGATCGAGCCGGATTCACGCAGGTCGGAAAGCATCGGCCGCTTGTCTTCGCGTTGCTCCACGGCGCGCGAGAGCTGCGAGAGCGCCAGCACCGGCACGTTCAGCTCCTTGGCCAGCGCCTTGAGGCCGCGTGTGATCTCCGAGATCTCCTGCACGCGGTTCTCCATGCCGTCGCCGCTGCCGCGCAGCAGCTGGAGATAGTCGACGATGATGAGGCCGAGGCCCTGCTGCCGCATCAGGCGGCGGGCGCGGGTGCGCAGGCCGGCGATGGTCAGCGCCGGGGTGTCGTCGATGAACAGCGGCACCGAAGAGAGCTTCTGACTGGCCTGGACGAATTTGCCGAAATCGTCGTGCGAGACGTCGCCGCGGCGGATCCGGTCGGAGGCGACGCCCGATTCCTCCGACAGGACGCGCGTTGCCAGCTGCTCGGCCGACATCTCGAGCGAAAAGAATCCGATCACGGCGCCGTCTTCGGCGGTGAGTTTGCCGTCCGCGCCGCGCGTCGGGCGGTAGGCCTTGGCGGCGTTGAAGCCGATATTGGTGGCAAGCGCCGTCTTGCCCATCGACGGCCGGCCGGCCAGCACGACCAGGTCCGAAGGATGCAGCCCGCCCAGCAGCTTGTCGAGATCGGTGAACCCGGTGGAGACGCCGGTGGTGCGGCCGCTGCGCTTGAATGCGGTCTCCGCCATGGTGATCGCTTCCGCCAGCGCCTGCGTGAAGGCGCGGAAGCCGCCCTCGTGCTGGCCGTTCACGGCGAGATCGAAGAGCTTCTTCTCCGCTTGCTCGATCTGGGCCGCGGCGAGGCGGTCGAGGTCGTGATTGTAGGCGTCGTTGACCGTGTCCTCGCCGATCGCGATGAGCTGGCGGCGCAGATAGAGATCGTAGATCGTGCGCCCGTAATCCTCGGCGTTGATGATGGTCACCACCGAGGTGGCGAGCCGCGCCAGATACTGGGCGCCGCCGATCTCGGCGAGCGCGCCGTCCTGGTCGAAGAGGTTCTTGAGCGTCACCGGGTTGGCGATCTGGCCGCGCTCGATCAGCTTGGCGATGGCGGCATAGATCCGGCCATGGACGCCCTCGGCGAAATGCTCCGCCAGCAGGAATTCGGCGACCCGGTGGAAGGTCGCGTTGTTGAGCAGGATGGCGCCGAGCAGGGCCTGCTCGGCTTCGAGGTTGTGCGGCGGCGTGCGATAGGTGCGATCGCCCTCGCGCAACGGCAGCACGTTAGACGGCACGACGGCAGGAATGGCGTTTTCCATGGAGCGCGATGTTCCCGGACTATCGCGCGATGTTACCAAGTCGCGTCGTCAGAAGACATGTCGATTCCATGCACAGCCTGTGGAAGGCGGGGACGCACGGGCGTGCCGGGCGAACTCGCGTCGCACCTCTTAACAAACGGTTAGCAGATTAAGCAATTGGTTACCCGACTCGCCCATAATGTCGCCTGCCGTCTCGAACCGACGAGCTCATGCGATGCGACCTGGACTCACGATCAGCGTCCTGCTTCAAGGCATTACCGGCTTCATGGCGGTGGCGCTGGTGGTCACGTTCGGAATTGCCGGACAGCAGGCCTTCGAGCGGCGACTCGTGGCGGAGCGCGTGCAGGCCGTCGCCGGTATCTCGCGCGATCTCTTCCTGGGGATGCAGAACCTGCGCGTCGAACGCGGCACGGTCAACACGGCGCTGTCGAGCCCCGCCGCGTCGGCCGCCGACACGCAAAACGAGATTGCCGCGCTGCGCAGCAAGTCGGAAGCGGCGCTGGACGCGGCGCTGTCGAAGCTCGGCCGCGTCCGGCTTTCGGGTGTCGAGCAGGCGGTGGGCGACCTTCACGCCGCCCGCGACAGCCTCGCGACGATGCGCCGCGAGGCCGATGCCGCACTGCAACAATCCCGTGATGGGCGGGCCGCCGACATCAGCAAGCGCTGGATCGCCGCCATTGGCGGGCTGGTCGACGCCATCGACCGGCTCTCCGAACGCCTGACGGCCGACATCAACCTCAGCGACCCCTTCATCACCGAGATGATGAAGATCAAGCAGCTTGGCTGGCTGGTGCGCGACGCTGCCGGCACCGACCGCATGCTGGTCGGTGCCGCGATCGCCGAAGGCAAAGGCCTTGCCGTGGCGCAGCAGAATCGGCTCGCCGTGATGGCGGGGCGCATCGACGCGGCGTGGAAAGCGATCGCGGACGACGCGCGCGCCCCCGGCACGCCAGAGGCGCTCAAGGCGGCGGTAGACGCCGCCCGGCAGAGCTATTTCACGGCCCTGGCGGAGCGCCGCAAGGCGATCGTTGCCGAGCTGCTCGCCGGCAAGCCGGCGCCGGTGACCGGCGAAGCCTGGGTCAAGCTGTCCAATCCCGGCCTCGAGAGTCTGATCAACGTCGCCAACACCGCCTTCGACCTTGCCGAGGCCTATGCCGGGGCGCAGGTCTCGGCTGCGATCGCCAATGTCTACGAGAAGATCGGCCTGACGTTGTTATTCCTGGGCTTCGGCGTCTTCACCACGCTGTTCGTGCGCCGGCGCATTGCCCGGCCGATGGCGGAGATCGCCACGGCGATGCGCGCGGTGGCCGAGGGCGATCTCTCCGGCGAGATTGCCTTCGCCGGTCGCGCCGACGAGGTCGGCGAACTCGCCCGCGCGCTCGCCGTCTTCCGCGACAACGCCCGCGAGAAGACGCGCGTCGAGGCGGCCCAGCGCGACGAGCAACAGCGCAAGGAGCAGCGTCAGCGGACGATCGAGCGTCAGATCGCGGGCTTCGAAGCATCGGTCCGCAGCCTGCTCAAGGCGATGGCCGATGCCGCCCTCGAGATGCGCAGCACCGCGGAGGGCATGTCGGCGACCGCCGATCAGACCGGCCAGCAGGCGAGCGCGGTGAACGCCGCGTCGCAGAGCGCCTCGGCCAATGTCCAGACCGTCGCCACGGCCGCCGAGGAGCTTTCCGCATCGATCGGCGAGATCGGCCGCCAGGTCGCGCAGGCGGAAGAAGTTGTGGCTCAGGCGGTGGAGCAGGCGCGCAATACCGACAGCGCGACGCAGGGCCTCGTCGATCTGGCGCAGCGCATCGGGGAGGTGGTGCAGCTCATCAACGACATCGCCAGCCAGACCAACCTGCTGGCGCTCAACGCCACGATCGAGGCGGCGCGCGCCGGCGACGCCGGCAAGGGCTTCGCCGTGGTGGCCAGCGAAGTTAAATCACTGGCCACCCAGACCGCGACCGCCACCGAGGATATCGCCGCGCAGGTGGCGGCGATTCAGTCCGCGACCCGGAGCGCCGTCGACGCCATCAAGGACATCACCCGCATCATCGGCCGGGTCAACGAGATTTCCGCCTCGATTGCGTCGGCGGTAGAGGAGCAGGGGGCCGCGACCAACGAGATCACGCGCAACACCCAGGAGGCGGCGCGCGCCACGCAGCAGGTCTCGACCAACATCGACGGCGTCAGCCAAGGCGCGGGCATGACCGGAAAAGCGGCCGAGCAAGTCCTCGCCGCCGCTTCCGAACTGTCGCACGTCTCGGACAAGCTCAGCAGCGAGGTCGCCGCCTTCCTCGAAGGAATCCGCGCCGCCTAAGCGGCACGCTCCGCCGCCGGCGCGCGGCGGCCGCGCTCCCAGTCGGTGATGTAGTCGCGCGTCAGCGGCACGGTATCGACGCGCCGGGCGAGCTGCATCTGGAAGTTCATGTGTCCCTGCTGCCGGAAGGCGATCTCGGAGCCGGCGAGATAGAATTCCCACATGCGGCAGAAGCGCTCGTCGTAAAGCGCGCGGACGCGCTCGCGGTTGGCGTTGAAGCGCTGGCGCCAGGCGCGCAGCGTCTCGGCATAATGCAGCCGCAGGATCTCGACATCGGTGATCCAGAGGCCTGTACGCTCGACCACCGGCACCACCTCGGACACCGCCGGCGAGTAGCCGCCGGGGAAGATGTATTTGCGAATCCAGGGATTGGTGCTGCCCGGCCCGTCCTGCCGGCCGATCGAGTGCAGCAGCGCAACGCCGTCTTCGGCGAGCAGATCCTTCACCTTGCGGAAGAAGGCAGGGTAGTGCACGACGCCGACATGCTCGAACATGCCGACCGAAACGATGCGATCATAGCATCCGGTAGCCTCGCGGTAGTCGAGCAGCTCGAAGCGCACGCGGTCGGCGAGTCCGGCGTCGGCGGCGCGCTGGCGTGCGACCTTGAGCTGCTCGGTCGACAGCGTGAGGCCGGTAACCGAGACGCCGCATTCGCGCGCGAGATAGAGCGCCAAGCCACCCCAGCCGCTGCCGATATCGAGCACGCGGTGCCCCGGCTGGAGCAGCAGCTTGGCGGCGATGTGGCGCTTTTTGTTGGCCTGCGCTTCCTCGATGGTCTGGTCGGGCGCGAGGAAATAGGCGCAGGAGTACTGCCGGTCGGCGTCGAGGAAGAGGTCGTAAAGCACGCCTGAGAGGTCGTAATGGTGGGCGACGTTTTCGCGCGCGCGGCCCAAGGGATTGTATTGCTGGAAGACGCGGAAGGCGTGCCCGAACCCGTTATAGAGCGGGGTCAGCAGCATGCGCGGCGCCAGGTTCATGTTGTCGGCCACGAAATCGAGGAAGTCGTAGATGCTGGCATCCTCGACCGCCAGCGTGCCGTTCATGAAGGCCTCGCCCAGATGGAGCCGCGGGTTGAAGAACAGCTTGCGGCCGAGCGACGGATCATGGAGCCGCACGGTCACCGCGGGGCCGGGCTCGCCGGCGAAGCTATGGATGGCCCCCCCCGCGTCGACTACGCGAAGCGTGCCGCGGCGCACCAGGTGACGGAGCAGATGAGACAACAGCATCGGTACCTTCCTTCCGAACTGTCGCGATTCGTTGTACTTTTTTTTACTATCCCGCAATCTGACGCATCGCGACAAGAGCCGAGATGAGTGACGCGCGCTCACAGCATGGCAAGCCGCCGCTTTCGTTTAGGGGGCGGGAAGGCATCGTCCAGTGCAGCCATGTCCTCCGGCGCGAGCTTCAGGTCGAGCGCACCCCGGTTTTGTTGCACATGCTCCGGCCGCCCCGCCTTGGGAATGACAATTACACTATTTTGATGTATCAACCATGATATAGCAATTTGCGCGGGCGTGACCCCCCGACGCCCGGCAATTTCGGCCAGGGTGCGGTTGCCCAGCAGCCTGCCTTGTTCGAGCGGCGAGTAGGCCATCGCCGGCACCTGCCGGCCCTGCAGCCAGGGCAGCAGATCCCATTCGATGCCGCGGCGACCGAGATTGTAGAGCACCTGGTTGGCCTGGGCGTAGCCGCCGCCGGGCAGTCGCCACAGCTCTTCAAGGTCCTCGACATCGAAATTGCTGACGCCGTAATGCCGGATCTTGCCGCCACGCTGCAACGCGTCGAAGGCCTCAAGCGTCTCGGCGAGCGGCACCCCGCCGCGCCAGTGCAGGAGATAAAGGTCAAGGCGGTCGGTGGCGAGCCGCCTCAGGCTGCGCTCGCAGGCGGCGACGACGCCCTTGCTCGTGGCGTTGCGCGGATGCACCTTGCTGACTAGAAAAACCTCGTGGCGCCGGCCAGCGATAGCCGCTCCGACAATCTCCTCGGCGCCGCCCTCCCCATAGATTTCCGCGGTGTCGACCAGCGTCATCCCGAGATCGAGACCAAGGGTGAGCGCGGCCACCATGTCCGGCCCGCGGGAGCGCGCCTCGCCCATTCCCCAGGTGCCGAGGCCCAGTACGGGGACGGCCTCGCCGCCGGGCAGGCGCAGCGTTCGCATCGGCAACTCCCTCGCTCCCTTGGGTTTGATTTGGCGCATGCTGCGGGCCGCGGCAAGATGTCCGACCGGGTGAGGCCCAACGGAGACCGAGATGAGCGATGAACCTGCCGCAGCGCGCGCGTCGGCGGCTGCCCCCAGCGTCCAAGTGGTGGTGACCGAGACCGGGCAGGGATTGCTCCAGCAGCACCTGTCCGATGGCCGCCACCTTCTGCTCGCTGACGAGCCCGTCGCCCGGGGCGGCGGCGATACCGGCCCCAATCCCTACGAGCTGCTGCTGATGAGCCTCGGCGCCTGCACCTCGATGACGCTCCGCCTATACGCCCAGCGCAAGCACTGGCCGCTGTCGCGCGTCGTGGTCAGGCTGAGCCACGGCCGGATCTATGCCAGGGATTGCGCCGATTGCGAGACCGAGATCGGGCTCGTCGACCGCATCGAGCGCGAGATCGAGCTCGAGGGGCCGCTCGACGCGACGCAGCGCTCCCGGCTCCTGGAGATCGCCGACAGATGCCCTGTGCACCGAACGCTGATCTCGGAGATCAGCATCCAGACGCGGCTCAGGGCGCCCTAATTAGCCTGCGTGCGCCCCGGGGGGGCGCGGCTCAGCCTTCCGTTTCCGGCGTTCCGGCTTCCGGCGCCGAAGCCGTTTCGGCTTCGGCCGCGACCACCGCCTCGCGTGCTGCCGCTTGCTGCGCCAGCCTGACCGGGTCGACGCCCTTGGCCTGCATCTCGGCCTCTTCGCGCGATTGGGCGACGTTGACCGTCACGCTGACCGCGACCTCGGGATGGAGCACGACGCGCTGCTTGTAGAGGCCGAGCGTCTTGATCGCCTTGTCCAGCACCACCTGGCCGCGGCCGACGGTGAAGCCGGCCTCGGTGATCGCCGCCGCGACGTCGCGGGCGGTGACGGAGCCGTAGAGCTGGCCGCTCTCGCCGGCTTGGCGGATGATCACCACCGCGACGCCGTTCAGTTTCTCGGCCACATGTTCAGCGTCGCTGCGGCGGGAAAGATTCTGCGCTTCGAGCTGCGCGCGCTGCTGCTCGAAATAGGCCAGATTTTCCTTAGTCGCGCGCAGCGCCTTCTTCTGCGGCAGCAGGTAGTTGCGCGCAAAGCCGGGTCGCACCTTCACGACCTGGCCCATCTGGCCGAGCTTTTCGACGCGCTCGAGCAGGATGACTTCGACCATGGCCGGCTCCTATTGCACGCTGTAAGGCAGGAGGCCGAGAAAGCGCGCGCGCTTGATCGCCTGGGCGAGCTCGCGCTGCTTCTTGGTGGACACCGCGGTGATGCGGCTCGGCACGATCTTGCCGCGCTCGGATACGAAGCGCTGCAGCAGCTTCACGTCCTTGTAGTCGATCTTGGGCGCATGCGGCCCGGAGAAGGGGCAGGATTTGCGCCGCCGGAAGAAGGGGCGCCGCGCTGCGGGCCGGCCGCCGCCGGAAGTCTGGCCGTCGCTCATTCCACACCTGCCTCGGCGCTGCGCGGCGCCTCATCGCGATCGCGATCGCCATAACCGCCGCGTCGGCCGCGCTCGCGGTCGCGCTCCTCGCCGCGGCCGCGATTCTGCATAACCACCGAGGGACCTTCCTCGAGCCCCTCGACGCGCACCGTCAGGTAGCGGATCACGTCCTCGTTGATCCGCATGGTGCGCTCGAGTTCATTCACCGCCTTGGGCGGCGCATCGAGGTTGAACATCACGTAGTGGCCCTTGCGGTTCTTCTTGATGCGGTAGGAGAGGTTGCGCAGGCCCCAATATTCGCGCTTGGTCACTTGACCGCCCTGCTCGGTCACGACGGCGGTGAGAGTATCGGCCAGCGCCTCGACTTGCGAGGCCGAGATGTCCTGGCGCGCAATGAATACGTTCTCGTAGAACGGCATGAAACGGAGCTCCTTATGGCTCTTCTATGGCCCGGCGCTGGTCGGACATCCGACGATCAGCCGCCCGGGCCCAGCCGGCACCGGCCGGCAAGGAGGCCGCGGACTATACAGAAAGCGCGCCGGGGCGCAAGTCCGGCTGCGGCCGCAGCGGTAATGCCGGTTCGATCGTCGGGAACGTCGCCTCCTCCTCCCGCAATGCGGCCTCGTCAGATTTCCCGATACGTCAATTAAGTAATTGATGTATCATAGATTTAGCTCCAAATAGTCTTGCCAAAAGGATGGACGGCAGTGGCGCAAGAGGCGTCGCGATCCGAGCGGCTGCGGATCATGCTCGCCGTCGAGGAGCCGAGCCGCGCTCGACGATGTGCTGCGGCGCCGCTTTGCCGCCGAAGGCTTCAAGCCGCTGCAGGGGCCGCGGAAATCGACCCGTTCGGTGCGACCGAGCGCAAGGAAGATCGGCGCTCGGTCGCGGGCGGCGCGCGCTGGACAGTGCCCCGGGGACGGTGCTATCCCCGCAGGCCGTTGCTGGCGGGGGAGCAGCATGGAACCTGATTGCCGATCGCGTGATTGCTTCTCAATCGCCCATCCGCCCTGCGCTATGGCGCGGGTGGCCGCGACACTCCGGCACGGCCGAGGCGGACGGGCGGATCGCCAATGACGCGCGCCTTGATCTTCCCCGGACAGGGCTCCCAGGCCGTCGGCATGGGCCGCGATCTCGACGGCGCCTTTGCCGCGGCGCGCGAGGTCTTCGAGGAGGTCGACGAGGCGCTGCGGCAGAAGCTGTCGCGGCTGATGTTCGAGGGGCCGGAGGCCGAGCTCACGCTGACCGAGAACGCGCAGCCGGCGCTGATGGCCGTGAGCCTCGCCGCGATGCGCGTGCTCGAGCGCGAGGCCGGGCTCGATCTGACGCGTCATGTCGGGTTCGTTGCCGGGCATTCGCTCGGCGAGTATTCGGCGCTGGCCGCTGCTCGCTCGCTCTCGCTGACCGATGCGGCGCGGCTGCTGAAGCGGCGCGGGCTGGCGATGCAGCGCGCGGTGCCGGTGGGCATCGGCGCCATGGCGGCACTGCTGGGGCTCGACCTCGACGCGGCACGCGCCGTCGCCGAGGAGGCGGCGCAAGGCCAAGTCTGCGCCGTCGCCAACGACAACGGTGCCGGCCAGGTCGTCGTCAGCGGCGACAAGGCCGCCGTCGAGCGGGCGGTGGCCATCGCCGCGACCAAGGGCGCCAAGCGCTCGATCATGCTGCCGGTGAGCGCCCCCTTCCACTGCCCGCTGATGGCGCCGGCGGCGCGAGAGATGGCAGAAGCGCTTGCCGAGGTGCAATTGCGCGAGCCCTATGTGCCGCTGGTAGCCAACGTCACCGCCGCGCCGGTCAGCGAGCCGGACGAGATCAGGCGACTGCTCGTCGCCCAGGTGACCGGCCTCGTCCGTTGGCGCGAAAGCGTGCTGGCGATGAAGCAGGCGGGCGTGCATGAATTGGTCGAGCTCGGCGCCGGCCGCGTGCTGAGCGGGCTTGCCAAGCGCATCGATCGCGATCTCGCCACGGTTTCGATCGGCGGTCCGGCCGAGATCGAGACATTTGCAAAAACGCTCTGAGGACGGTTACCATGTTCGATCTGAGCGGCAAGAGCGCGCTGGTCACCGGCGCTTCCGGCGGTATCGGCGGCGCGATCGCGCGGGCGCTCCACGGCGCCGGCGCCAAGGTGGTGCTGGCGGGCACGCGGCAGGCGGCGCTCGATGCGCTGGCTGCCGAACTAGGCGAGCGCGCCTTCGTCGCTGTCGCCGATCTAGCGTCTCCCGGTGCAGGCGACGCGCTGATCAAGGCCGGCGAGGCCGCGACGGGACAGCTCGACATCCTCGTCAACAACGCCGGCCTGACCCGCGACCAGCTGGCGCTGCGGATGAAGGACGAAGACTGGCAGACGGTCATCGATGTCGACCTCACCGCCGGGTTTCGCCTGGCGCGCGCGGCGTTGCGCGGCATGATGAAGCGTCGCTGGGGCCGCATCATCAGCATCACCTCGGTGGTGGGCGCCACCGGGAATCCCGGTCAGGCCAACTACGCTGCCGCCAAGGCCGGTATGGTCGGTATGTCGAAGGCGCTGGCCGCCGAGGTGGCGACGCGCGGCATTACGGTCAACTGCGTCGCCCCCGGCTTCATCGCCACGGCGATGACCGACAGCCTGAGCGAGGAGCAGCGCCAACGTCTCGCCACCGCGATTCCCATGGGCCGGGTGGGCACCGCCGAGGAGGTTGCCGCCTGCGTGGTTTTCCTGGCAAGCGACGAGGCACGCTACGTCACCGGTCACACCTTGCACGTCAATGGCGGAATGGCCATGATTTAGGGTGTCGCCGCGGCGCGTTGTGCGCTACTGGCAAACCGTCATGAACTATGTTATGTGACCGGCGCTTTCGGCCCGGTCGTGAGCGAAGCAAGGGTCGGGCCCAGGCGCCCTGCGGCCCGCGCGGCGCCGAAAGCCAGTCTACAAGCCCGTTCATCCGTCGAGGTATCACCTATGAGCGATGTCGCCGATCGAGTAAAAAAGATTGTGGTCGAGCATCTTGGCGTCGATGAGGCCAAGGTGACCGACAACGCCAGCTTTATCGACGACCTCGGCGCCGACAGCCTCGACACGGTCGAGCTGGTTATGGCGTTCGAGGAAGAGTTCGGCTGCGAAATCCCGGACGATGCGGCCGAGAAGATCGTGACCGTGAAGGACGCGGTCAGCTTCATCGAAGCCCATAAGTAGATCGCCGGCCGCTTTGCCGACGCAGGGATGCTGCATCCAAGCATGAGACGAGTCGTCATCACCGGCATCGGTCTCGTCACTCCGCTGGGAGTGGGGGCCGAATTTGTCTGGAAGCAGCTGATCGAGGGTCGGTCCGGCATCCGCGCCATCCAGAGCTTCGACGTGTCGGACCTGCCGGCCAAGATTGCCGGCCAGGTGCCGCGCGGCGACACCGCGTCGGGGGCGTTCAATGCCGACGATTGGGTGCCGCCGAAGGAACAGCGCAAGATGGACGAGTTCATCGTCTTTGCGCTGGCCGCGGCCGACCAGGCCGTCGCCGATGCGGGCTGGAAGCCGACGGGCGAGGAGGATCGCGAGCGCACCGGCGTCATGATCGGCTCGGGCATCGGCGGTCTTCCCGGCATCACCGAGGGCGCGATCACGCTGCACGAGCGCGGGCCGCGGCGGCTGTCGCCGTTCTTCATCCCGTCGAACCTGATCAATCTCGCCTCCGGGCACGTCTCCATCCGCTATGGCTTCACCGGCCCCAACCATGCCGTGGTCACCGCGTGCTCGACCGGGGCGCACGCCATCGGCGATGCCGCGCGTCTCATCATGTGGGACGACGCCGATGTCATGGTCTGCGGCGGGGCCGAGGCGGCGATCTGTCGACTCGGGCTTGCCGGCTTCGCCGCGGCGCGCGCGCTGTCCACCGCCTTCAACGATCAGCCGAGCAGGGCATCGCGGCCCTGGGACGAGGCGCGCGACGGCTTTGTCATGGGCGAGGGCGCCGGGGTGGTGGTGCTCGAGGAGCTTGAGCACGCCAAGAAACGCGGCGCCAAGATCTATGCCGAGGTGGTCGGATACGGGATGTCCGGCGACGCCCATCACATCACGGCGCCCGCCGAGGACGGCAACGGCGCCTTCCGTGCCATGCGCAATGCGCTGAAGCGCGCCGGGCTCGAGGCCACGAAGATCGACTACATCAACGCCCACGGCACCTCGACGCCGCTCGGCGACGAGGTCGAGTTGGGCGCGGTCAAGCGGCTGTTCGGCGATCACGCCTACAAGGTCTCGATGTCCTCGACCAAATCCTCGATCGGCCATCTCCTGGGCGCAGCGGGCAGCGTCGAGGCCATCTTCTCGATCCTCGCCATGCGCGACGGCGTCGTCCCGCCGACGCTGAACCTCGAGAATCCCTCGCCGGGCTGCGACATCGACCTGGTGCCGCTCGAGGCGAAGCAGCGCCCGGTGCGCTATGCGCTGTCCAACTCCTTCGGCTTCGGCGGCACCAACGCTTCGCTCGTCTTCGCGCAGGCGCCCTGAATGGCTGCGCGGCGGCGCCGGCGCTGGCTTGGCGCGGCGCTGCTCGCCGCTCTGGCGCTGGCCGGCGCGACGTACTGGGCGTGGCGCGACTATACCGCGCCGGGACCGTTGTCCACCGGCAGGATCGTCGTCATCCCGCGCGGCGCCGGGGTGAGCGCGGTGGCCGATCTGCTGGCCGAGCAGGGCATTGTCGCCCATCCCTGGTCCTTTGTCTTCGGTACCTTCCTAGACGGCAAGCTTGGCGCGCTCAAGGCCGGCGAGTACGAATTTGCCGCCGCCATCAGCCCGCGCTCGGCCGCGGCGCTCATCGTCAGCGGCCATGTCGTGCAGCACCGCGTCACCGTGCCCGAAGGTCTCACCAGCCTCGAGGTTGTCGCTTTGCTGCGCCAGCAGGAAGCGCTCGAGGGCAGCGTCGATGATACGCCGCCCGAGGGCAGCCTGTTTCCCGATACCTACTTCTATGTGCTGGGCGAGCGTCGCCAGGATCTCCTGGCGCGGATGCGCCGCGCCAGAGACCGTGAGCTGGCAAGCGCCTGGGCCGAGCGCAGCCCGGAGCTTTCGCTGACCAGCCCGGCGGAGGCGCTGACCCTGGCCTCGATCGTCGAGAAGGAGACGGCGCGCGAAGATGAGCGGCCCCATGTCGCCGCCGTTTTCCTGAACCGGCTGCGGCTCGGCATGAAGCTGCAGGCCGATCCCACGGTCGCCTATGCGCTGACCCGGGGCGGCGCCGGGGCGCTCGACCATCCGCTGGACCATGAGGATCTGGCGGTGGATTCACCCTACAACACCTATCTCCATGCCGGCCTGCCGCCGACGCCGATCGACAATCCCGGGCTGGCCGCGCTGCGTGCCGTGCTGCACCCCGATGCCAGCGACGACCTCTACTTCGTGGCTGACGGCAGCGGCGGCCATGCCTTCGCGCATAGCTTGGCCGAGCATAATCGCAATGTCGCGCAGCTCCGCCGCCAGCATGCCGAGAGCGGTGGCACGCCGTGAACCGGAGGAGAGCGGAATGACCCGCGCCGAAAGCATCCGCCACGAGGACAACGACGCGGTCCGCGTGACCGAGTGGCGCTTCGCGCCCGGCGCGGCGACGGGGCATCATCACCACGAATTCGATTACGTCGTCGTCTACGTCACCCCGGCGAAGATTCGCGCCGTCGGCCCCGGCGGCGAGACGAGCTTCGAGATGGGCGCCGGCCAGTCCTATTTCCGTCGGGCCGGCGTCGAGCACGACGTCATCAATGTCGGCGACGCGCCCGTCACCTTCGTCGAGATCGAGCTGAAGCGGCCGCGCTAGTGTTGCGGTTTCGACACTTGATCCCCGATCAGGTGTTGAAACCGCAACGCAACCCTTTGAGTTTGCCAGTGTTCCGACACCGACGCTTGAGAGACAGGCGTCAGTGTCGGAACACTAGCCGCGCGCCACCCGCCGCGTGAGGGCGTCGCTGAGCCGCCAGCGCAAGCAGCCGGCGAGCCAGGTCAACGCCGCGGTGGGCCAGGGGAAGGCGATGCGGCCGTCATCTCGCGCGAGGCCCCGGGCGATGATCTCCGCTGCCCGCTTCGCCGAGATGAGGAACGGCATCGGGAATTTGTTGGCCGCGGTCATGCGCGTGGTGACGAAGCCGGGGCAGATGACGCAGACGCGGATCCCGTCGCGGGCGAGCATCAGGCGCCAGGCGTCGCCGAGCGCCTTCACCGCGGCCTTCGACGCGGAATAGGCGGGCGCGGTCGGCAGCCCGCGATAGGCGGCGAGCAAGCTGAGCAGCGCGATCTGGCCGCCTCGCCTCGCCGTCATGCGCGGCAGCACGGGAAAGACGGTGTTGAGCACGCTCTCGATATTGGTCGTCAGCACGCGTCGCGCGGTCGCCTCGTCCTGGCGTCGGGCCCCCATCCCGGCGGCGATGCCGGCATTGGCGATCACCAGATCGAGCGGCGTGCGGTCGTCAACCCGCTCTATCCAGCGGCGCAGCCCGTCGCGGTCGGTGACGTCGATCGCGGCGGCATCGACTGCGGCGCCGGCGGCGCTACAGGCGGCGGCGACCGCTGCCAGCCGTGAACCGTCTCACCCGGTAAGCGCCAGCGCACGCCCCGGCGCGGCATAGTGCCGGGCGAGCGCCTCGCCGATGCCGCTCGACGCGCCGGTGATGAGCAGGCTCTGTGGAATCCGGGCCATGGGTTTCCACGTGCTTTGTTGTTGCGCGGTGCCGCCAAGGCTATAAACGCCCGGGCTGCTCGTCGAGGGGATATGAGCGCGTGACCGTCTCCAGCATGACCGGATTTGCCCGCAGCGACGGGCACGAGGAGGGTGTGTCCTGGGTCTGGGAGGTCAAGAGCGTCAACAGCAAGTCGCTCGACCTGCGGTTCCGCCTGCCGCCGGGCCTCGAGTCGCTGGAGCTGCCGCTGCGCGCGGGCATCGCCCAGCGCTTGAAGCGGGGCGCCGTCTCGGTGACGCTCTCCCTGCTGAAAATCGGCGGCGGCGGCGGGTTGCGCGTCAATCGCGACGCGCTGGCGCAGGTCGCGGCGCTGGCGCAGGAACTCGTTGCCGAGGGCAAGGCGGCGCCGGCGCGCGCCGACGGTCTGCTGGCCTTGCGCGGCGTCCTCGAGAGCGGCGAAGAGAGCGAGGACGAGGGGCGCCGCGAGCGCCGGCAGGCGGCGCTGCTGCGCGGGTTCGAGGCGGCGCTGCACGCGCTCTCCGCCATGCGTGCGGCCGAAGGCGAGCGGCTCATTCCTGCGCTGGAGGCGCGGTTGGCGGAGATCGCTCGGCTCGTCGCGACGGCCGAGGACAGCGCTGCGGCGCAGCCGCAGGCGCTCAAGGCGCGCCTCGCCGAGATGCTGGCGCAGCTTCTCGATGCCTCGCCGGCGCTGGCGCCGGATCGCCTGGCGCAAGAGGTGGCGCTGCTCGTCGCCAAGGGCGACATCCGGGAGGAGCTCGACCGTCTCTCGGCGCATATCGTCGCGGCGCAGGAGCTGCTCGCCGAGGGCGGCCCCATCGGCCGGCGGTTCGATTTCCTCTGCCAGGAGTTCAACCGCGAGGCCAACACCTTGTGCTCGAAATCGGCCGATCTCTCCCTGACGCGCGTCGGCCTCGCCCTCAAGGCGGCGATCGAACAGCTACGCGAGCAAGTGCAGAATCTTGAATAGGCTCGGACGATGAACGGGACGGACATCGCGCGGCGCGGCATCCTGCTGGTGCTGTCGTCGCCTTCGGGCGCCGGCAAGACCACCATCACGCGCGAACTCGTCGCACGCGATCCCAATCTGCGCATCTCCGTCTCGGTCACCACCCGGCCGAAGCGCGCCGGCGAGGTCGACGGCCAGCACTACCATTTCATCACCCGCGCGCGCTTCGACGACATGGTCGCCAAAGGCGAACTGTTGGAGCACGCCATCGTCTTCGGCAATTGCTACGGCACGCCTCGCGCGCCGGTCGAGGCCGTGCTGAGCGCCGGCGGCGACATCGTCAGCGATATCGATTGGCAAGGGACGCAGCAGCTCAAGGCGAGCGTCCGCGGCGACCTCGTCTCGGTTTTCGTCCTGCCGCCCAGCATGGCCGCGCTCGAGGAGCGGCTGCGGACGCGCGCCCAGGACAGCCCCGATGTGGTGCGCGCGCGCATGGCCAAATCCACCGACGAGATGAGCCACTGGCCGGAATACGACTACGTCGTCGTCAACCAGAACGACGATCTCGAGGCCAGCGTTCGGCGCGTACAGGCGATCCTCGCCGCCGAGCGCGTCCGGCGCGACCGGCAGACCGGCCTCGCCGATTTCGTCAATCGGCTGCGGAGCGGGGGCTGAGCGCGCGCCAGGCTCGCGCCAGCCCGCAGAACTGTTCGACCGACAGCTCTTCCGCCCGCGCCGTCGGCGGCGTGTCGCCTGCCGCGAGCAGCGCGTCGACGTCGACGCCGAGCGATTTCAGGCTTTGGCGCAGCATCTTGCGACGCTGGCCGAAGCCAGCAGCGAGCACCCGCTCCAGATCCTCCCGGCGGCAGGCAGCGAGCGGCACCGCGCGCGGTGTCAGGCGCAGCACGCTCGAGGTCACTTTGGGCGCCGGCACGAAGGCTCTCGGCGGGATGTCGAACAGCAAACGCACCTCGCAGAGCCACTGTGTCATCACCGAAAGTCTGCCATACGCCTTGGTGCGCGGCGCGGCCGCGAGGCGCTGCGCCACTTCCTTCTGGAACATGAGCGTGAGGCTCTCGTAGGCGGCGGCATCACGCAGCCAGCCGAGCAGCAGCGGCGTGGCGACGTTGTAGGGCAGGTTGGCGACGATCTTGCGCGGCGCCGGCGTCAGCGCCGCGGGATCGATCGCGAGGGCGTCGGCGGCGACGATGCCGAGGCGGCCGGGAAATGCCGCAGCGAGCTCTTCAAGTGCCGCGACGCACCGCTCGTCCCGCTCGATCGCGGTGACGTGCCGCGCCCCGGCGAGCAGCAGCGCGCGAGTGAGGCCGCCGGGCCCGGGGCCGATCTCGATCACGTTGACGTGTTCGAGCGGCGCTGCCGCGCGCGCGATGCGTGCGGTGAGATTGAGGTCGAGCAGAAAATTCTGCCCGAGCGATTTGCGCGCCGCCAAGCCGTGTCGCGCGATCACGTCGCGCAGCGGCGGCAGTGCCGGCTCGGCCATGCCGGCGCTCAGCCGCGGGCGCGCCGCGCCGCCATGTCGCCGGCCAGCCTGAGCGCCGCGATCAGGCTCGTCGGGTCGGCCTTGCCGGTGCCCGCGATGTCGAGCGCCGTGCCGTGGTCGGGCGAGGTGCGGATGAAGGGCAGGCCCAACGTGACGTTGATGCCGCCCGCGAAATCAATGGTCTTGAGCGGGATCAGTGCCTGATCGTGATACATGCACAACGCGGCATCGTAGCGCTGCCGCGCCGCCGGATGGAAAAGCGTGTCGGCGGGAGCCGGGCCGGAAGCATCAACGCCCGCAGCGCGCAGCTCGGCGACGGCGGGCGCAATGATGTCGATCTCTTCGCGGCCGAGCGTGCCGCGTTCGCCGGCATGCGGGTTCAGCCCGGCTACCGCGAGGCGCGGCCGCGGAATGCCGAAATCGCGCACCAGCCCGGCGGCGGCGACCCGGCCCACGGCGACGATGCGCTCGACGCGGAGAGCTGCCAGGGCTTCGCGCAGCGGCTGGTGGATGGTGACGAGCACCACGCGCAGCTCGGAACAGGCCAGCATCATCACCGGCGCGGCGCCGCCGGCAAGCTCGGCAAGGAACTCGGTGTGGCCCGGATGGCGGAAGCCGGCGGCGTAAAGCGCCTCCTTCTGGATGGGATTGGTGACCAGCGCGCCGGCGCGGCCGGCTTTTGCCAGCGCGGCGCCGGTGGCGATCGCCTCGATCACGGCCGGCGCATGGGCAGGGTCGGGCCGCCCGGGCGTCGCCGGTTGCGGCAGCGCGAGTGGCAGCACCGGCAGCGCATCGGCGAAGACGGCCTCCGCCTGCTGCGGCGCGTCGACCCGGCGCAGCCTGGCCGACCAGCCGAGGCTTGCGGCGATACGCTCGAGCCGTGCCGGGTCGTCGATGACGAAGAAGGGAGGGACGTTGGCTTCCTTGCGCCGCAGCCACGCGAGCAGCGCGATCTCGCCGCCGATTCCCGCCGGCTCACCCATGGTGAGCGCAATAGGCATCATTTTTTTGGTATTTCAGCGGTTTTTCCGTCGATCTCCGGCGGAGTTTTCCGTCGCAACTCACGATCCGTCCGGCGCCGGTGGTCGTCGAATTTGGCGATCGCGGCGCGCGCCATGGTTGCGTTGGGCCGGACATAGCGCCTGATCTCGTCGCTGTTGTGGCCCGTGATGGCGCGGATCTCGCCCTCCGTGCAGCCGGCCTCACCCAGCCGCGTCGCCCCGGTGTGCCGGAAATGCATGAAGAGCCGCTTGTCGTCGATGCCGGCCCCGCGGCAGATCTCCCGGTGGACCCTCCTGAAGTTGTCCTCGCCGTAGGGCTGCCGGATCGGCTCGCTGATGACGAAGTGGACGTCGTCCAGAGGCGCGGCCTCGAGCGCGCGGCGCAGCTCCGGCAGCACGGGCACCGTCAGCAGCTTGCCCGTCTTCCTCTGACGGAAGGTCATCTCTCCGCGGATCACCGAGCCGCCGGCGGTCTGATACTCGGCATGCGGGTCCCACGCCGATCGCTTCATGTCGATGACGTCGGCCTCGCGCTGGCCGAGGGACACGGCCATCGTCGCGGCGAGCGCCATCGACGGGCGGCCGCGGCGGATCGCCTCGTCGATGTAGGCTGAGATCTGGTAGTCCTCCCACGGCTCGCCGTCGCCGCCGGCATCGTAGAGATGGAGCTTGTCGAAGTTGTCGATCTTGTGGCCGAGATCCCGGGCGAAGTGCATGACGATCCGGAACACCTTGAGGATGGTCGCTGCGAAGCTCGGCGCCTGGGCCTCCAGCACCTCCTGCCAGGCCTTAACGGCCTTGCGGGTGACCTTCTCCGGCCGCTTGTCGCCGCACCACTCGACCACCCGGACGATCGCCTTGTCGTAGTTCCTGTGGGTCTTCGGGGCGAGGTCCTTCCAGGCGTTCGATGCCTTGTAGCGCTCGACCACCCAGGCCACGGTGCCCTCGACCGGGACCGGCGCGGCGGGTGGGCCTCCCTTCAGCGCCGCCTCAACCTGGGCGTTCAAGGTCTGGGCGCGCGCGATAGCCTCCGCGGCGTCCTTGCCCAACGGCTCGGCCGAAAAACCCAGCGGCCGGATGCGCCGGCTCGGCTCCCAATAATATCCGCTGGGGGTTTGGCGCAGATAGGGGATGGTCAGGCCGATTTCCGCCATGCCTTGGCCCGCGCGATGAGTTCGTCCTCGTCCGAGGCCGGTTCTAGGGCACTCGCCCGAGGATTGTCCAGAGACCGTTTGACCGCCTCGATGTCATATTTTCGGGAGCCGCGCACGGGCCCGGGTATCGTCCCCGCCTTGCGCAGGCGAGCGAGGGCAGACGGGCTGACGCCGAGGTATTCGCGCAGCTTCGTCGGGGTGACAAGTCTCGGTTCCATACCCCGTCTATGGGTTCGGGGTTGCCTTTCCGGGCGGCAGGT
>DAHUYF010000133.1 GCA_027315365.1 Rhodospirillales bacterium
AAGTGGTGGGCACGACAGGGATTGAACCTGTGACCCCTACCATGTCAAGGTAGTGCTCTCCCGCTGAGCTACGTGCCCCCGATGGGGCCTGCGATGTAGCCGATTTCGCCGCGCCTGGCAAGGCGCGACGAGCGCTTATGCGGCGAGGAAGCGGTCGATCTCGTCGACGAGCTGGCGGAGATGGAAGGGCTTGGCCAGCACGGCCGCCTCGCGCCGGGTCACGCCGCGATGGCGCAGCGCCACGGCGGCGAAGCCGGTGATGAACATCACCCGCAGATCCGGCCAGAGATCGTTGGCGCGGCGCGCCAGCTCGATGCCGTCGAGTCCGGGCATGACGACATCGGCCAACAGCAGGTCGATCGGCTGGCCGCTCACCCAGGCGAGGGCGGCCGCGCCGTCCCCGACATCGTGCACCTCGTGCCCGGCGCGGCGCAGCGCGCGCGCCAGGAACATCCGGAGATTGTCGTCGTCCTCGGCAAGAAGAATGCGCGCCATGACCGCTCCCGGCAACCGCCGCAGTCTAGCGGCTGGGCCCGTCCGGCGCGATAGCCCGATGCGCCGCCAAAATCACGGTTAAGCCCCTGTAAGCGCGTGACAGAGGCCCCGGCTTGCCCCTAAATTCGACGCATGGAAGGGCCGATGGAGCGCAGAGCGGCAGTCGAGCCGCCCGTCGATGTGATCGCGCCGGCACAGCAGACGCTGCCGCTGGTGCTCGCCTCGCCGCATAGCGGCACCGACTATCCTGCGGAATTCCTCGCCGCCTCGCGCCTCGACCCGCTGACGCTCAGGCGCTCGGAAGACAGCTATGTCGACGAGATCTTCAGCGCCGCCGCCGCGCTCGGCGCACCGCTGCTGCGCGCGCGCTTCCCCCGCGCCTATCTCGACCCCAACCGCGAGCCCTTCGAGCTCGATCCCGGCATGTTCGAGGACGAGCTGCCGGCTTTCGTCAACACGCGCTCGCCGCGCGTGCGCGTCGGGCTCGGCACCATCGCCCGCGTCGTCGCCACCGGCGAGGACATCTATGCCCGCAAGCTGCGCTTCGCCGAGGCGATGAGCCGCATCGACCGGCTCTACCGTCCCTATCACCGCGCCTTGCGCCAGCTGCTGGCATCGACGCGCGAGCGCTTCGGCAGCTATCTCCTGGTCGATTGCCATTCCATGCCCTCGGGCCTGGCGCCGGGCGAGCGCGGCGCGCGGCGCCCGCGCACGGACATCGTGCTGGGCGACTGCCACGGCGCCGCCTGCCATCCGCTGATCGTCGAGACGGCGCACCGCTCGCTCGCCGCCAAGGGCTATGCGGTGGCGCGCAACACGCCCTATGCCGGCGGCTTCACCACCGCCCATTACGGCAAGCCCGGCGCGCAAGGCCATTGCCTGCAGATCGAGATCAGCCGTGCGCTCTACATGGACGAGCGCAGCTTCGAGCGTAACGCCTACCTGCCGCAGCTCGCCGAGGACATGCGCGAGACCGCCGCGGCAATCGCCGGCATCGACCTCTCCCTCCTCGCCGCGGCATGACGCTGCCGGCGGTCGTGTCGGCACCCGCGCAGCGGCCTCGAGCGGTTCCCGGCGGCAGGCCCCTGTCCCGCCCTTTCGCGGCGCACGGAAAACCCTACCGCAACGCACCCATTGCACTGCGCTTGGCCAAAAAAAATGGGCCGTGCGGTAAGGCACGGCCCAAGTTTAGGGAGGAAACGCCTAGAAGACGTACGGCAGGTCGTCGGGCGACGACCGATGCCGCACTGCACAATATGCCGTCGCCGGCACCACAAATCAAGCGCAAAAGTGCAGCTGCGAAAAAATCAAAGAACTGCGGCATTTCGCCTCAATATGGGCGACTCCGGGAACGGCCCGCACCCGCTATTGTTGCGTCGCACAATAACTCGGATGAACCTCCGGCGAGAACAGCTGTTAGCTGTTGTTAAATGACAAGCGAGCGGCTGCCATTGCCGGAGGCCGGAGAGCGCTGGGCGCTGTTTCTCGATGTCGACGGCACGCTGGTGGCGATCGCCGCGACGCCGGAGCAGGCCCGCCCGGAGCCCATGCTGTCGCCGCTGCTGCAGCGGCTGGCACGGGCGAGCGATGGCGCGCTGGCGCTGATCAGCGGCCGCAGCCTTGCCAGCATCGACCGGGTCTTTGCCCCCCTCCGGCTGCCGGCCGCCGGCCTGCATGGCTGGGAGCGGCGGCGCGGCGATGGCGGGGTGGTGACGCACCAGCCGCCCGCGGCCGCGCTGGAGAGGCTGCGTCCCCGGCTTGCCGCCTACGTCGCCGGGCGGCGCGGGCTGCTGCTGGAGGACAAAGGCACCGGCTTCGCGCTCCATTACCGCCTGGCGCCCGAGCGCGGCCCGGCGGTGCGGCGTTTTGCCCGGCGTCTGGCTTCGGCCGAGCCGGAGCTGCGGCTGCTCGCCGGGCGCAAGGTGGCGGAGCTGCAGCCGCGCGGCGCCAGCAAGGGCGAAGCGATCGCCGCCTTTCTCGCCGAGCCGCCCTTTGCCGGCAGGCGGCCGGTGTTTGCCGGCGACGACACCACCGACGAGGATGGCTTCATCGCGGTCAATGCGGCGGGCGGGGTGTCGCTGCGGGTGGAGGACGCCGAGACGCGCGGACGCGGGCCAAGCGCGGCCCGCCATCGGGTGGCGGGGGTGGGGGCGCTGCACCGGTGGCTGGGCGTGTTGGCGCAGCGGCTCGAAGCGGCGGATCGCAGCACGCGCAGCGGGGCGGCCGGATGCCACCCCGTGTTGCGCTGACGCCGGGCCGGCCGTTGCAACCGGACCCGTGGCCACCGCTGAGCCGCCCGCCGCCGCCCGGCACCGCCGGGAAACGGGCCCCGGCCGAGCGACTCGCCGGCGCGCATCGCCTGGTGGTGGTATCCAATCGCGTCGCCATGGGCGATCCTGCCGGCAAATCGGCAGGCGGGCTCGCCGTCGGCATCCTCGCGGCGTTGAAGCGCAGCGGCGGCATCTGGTTCGGCTGGAGCGGCGAGGTCAGCGACGCCCCTCCGGCCGCCGCCGAGATCGCGCAGAACGACGAAATCACCTATGCCACGCTCGACCTCGCCCGGACCGATTACGAGCAGTACTACAACGGCTTCGCCAACCGCGTGCTGTGGCCGCTGTTCCACTATCGGCCGGGTCTGGTCGAGTATCAGCGCGCGGATTTTGCGGGATACCAGCGCGTCAATCGCCAGTTTGCCGCTCATCTGGCGCCGCTGCTCCGGCCGCACGACCTGATCTGGGTGCACGATTATCATCTGATGCCGCTCGCCGACGAATTGCGCCGGCGGGGCGTCCGGCAGCCGATCGGCTTTTTCCTGCATACGCCGTTTCCGCCGGCGGAGCTGTTCCGCATCCTCCCCTGCCACGCCGAGCTGATGCGCGCGATGTGCGCCTATGATCTGGTGGGCTTCCAGACCGGCGGCGACATCGCCGGTTTCCGCGACTACCTGCTGCGCTGGGCCGGC
Source organism: Rhodospirillales bacterium (assembly GCA_027315365.1). Taxonomy (GTDB): domain Bacteria; phylum Pseudomonadota; class Alphaproteobacteria; order ATCC43930; family CGMCC-115725; genus DAHUYF01. Next base: position 3,458 of record DAHUYF010000133.1, read on the forward strand.
GCCCAGCCCGACGGCGCCGAGAGCCTGACCGCCTGCGGCCGCCGCCAGCGCCTTGCCGCCTTTCCCATCGGCATCGATGTCGAGGCGATCGCCGGACAATCGCGGCAATCGGCGGTCGCGCGCCAGATGCGGCGGCTGCAGGAAAGCCTGCGGCAGCGTCAACTCATCATCGGCGTCGACCGGCTCGACTATTCGAAAGGGCTGCCGCAGCGCTTCAAGGCCTTCGAGCGCGTGCTCGAGCTGTTCCCGGAGGTTCGCGGGCAGGTGACGCTGATGCAGATAGCGCCGCCGACGCGCAGCGAGGTGCCGGAATACACCCAGATCCGCCGCATCCTGGAGACCGCCGCCGGCCACATCAACGGCCGCTTCGCCGAGTTCGACTGGATGCCGCTGCGCTATCTCAACAAGAGCTTCAACCATCGCACGCTGTGCGGCTTCCTGCGCGCGGCGCGGGTGGGGCTGGTGACGCCGCTGCGCGACGGCATGAATTTGGTGGCGAAGGAATACGTCGCGGCGCAGGATCCGGAAGATCCCGGCGCGCTGGTGCTATCCTGCTTCGCCGGCGCGGCAGAGGAGCTCGGCGATGCGTTGCTGGTCAACCCGTTCGATGCCGACGGCGTCGCCGAGGCGATCCACGAGGCGCTGGTGATGCCGCGCGAGGAGCGCGTCGCGCGCTGGCAGTCGATGATGGCGGTACTGCGGCGCAACGACATCGCCGCCTGGCGCGAGAGCTTCGTCGCGGCGCTGGCCGCAGCGGCGCGGGCGCGCTGACATGCTGCGGCTGCTCGGCGACATCGGCGCCACCAACGCACGCTTCGCACTCGCCGACGACGCAGGAAAGATCGAGCGAGTGCGCGTGCTGGCCTGCGACGAGCACGCCGGACTCGCGGCGGCGATCACCGCCTATCTCGCGCAGGACGGCCTCGACCCGCCGCCGCGGGAGGCGGCGCTGGCGGTGGCATCGCCGGTCACCGGCGACGAGGTGACGCTTACCAACCATCCCTGGAGCTTCAGCATCGGCGGCCTGACGCGCCAGCTCGGGCTCGCGCGCCTGGTCGTGATCAACGATTTCACCGCCAACGCGCTGGCCGTGCCGAGGCTGCGGCCGGAGGATCGCCAGGCGGTGGGCGGCGGCGGCGCGGCGGAGGGGGCGCCGATCGGCGTGCTCGGCCCCGGCACCGGCCTCGGCGTCAGCGGGCTGGTGCCGACGCCGGCGGGATTCGTGGCGCTGGCCAGCGAGGGCGGACATGCGACGCTGGCGCCGGCCGACGCACGCGAGGGCGCGGTGCTCGATCGCCTGCGCCGGCGGTTCGACCACGTCTCGGCCGAACGCGCGCTGTCGGGCCAGGGCCTCGTCACGCTCTATACGACGCTGGCCGAGATCGCCGGCATGCCGGCCGGGCCGTTCACCCCGGCGCAAATCGCCGACCGCGCGATCGGCGAGAGCGAGCCGCTGGTGCGCGACGCGCTCGCCATGTTCTGCGCCATGCTCGGCACGGTAGCCGGCAATCTCGCCCTCACGCTCGGCGCGCGCGGCGGCGTCTACATCGCCGGCGGCATCGTGCCGCGGCTGGGCGCGCGCTTCGCCGAGAGCGCCTTCCGCCAGCGCTTCGAGGCCAAGGGCCGGATGCGCCCTTACCTTGCGGCGATCCCGACCTATGTGGTGACGCACCCGATCCCGGCTTTCCTCGGGCTGCTGGCGCTGCTCGAGCGCGAGGAATGAGCCGACGATGCGGCGGTGCCTACCCGGCGAACTCCCGCCGGATCGCCTCGCCGTGCTCGCCGATGGCGGGGACGCCGCCCGACGGCGCGCGCTCGGCGACGAGCGCAGGCGGCGCCGGGACGGTGACCTCGCCTTCGGGCGTCGGCACGGCAAGCCGGCGCAGCTGCGGATGGCGCGAGAAATCGGCGACGTCGTTGAGATTGCCGAAGGCGATGCCGGCGGCGGCGAGCCGCCGGCCCAGCGCCTCGCGGGGGGCGCGGGCGAAGACGCCGGCGACGATGGCGTCGAGCACGGTGCGGTTGGCCACGCGGCGCGGATTGTCAGCAAAGCGCGGGTCGGCGGCGAGCCCGGCATCGCCGAGGATCTCGGCGCAGAAGCGCGCCCATTCGCGCTCGTTCTGGATGGCGATGACGATCTCCTTGCCGTCGGCGGCGACGAAGGCGCCGTAAGGCGCGATCGAGGGATGCCGCAGCCCCTGGCGGGTCGGCGCGCGGCCGCCGAAATCGTGATGCAGCAGCGGCACCGCCATCCATTCCGCGGTCGCGTCGAAGAGCGAGACCGACAGCACCGCACCCATGCCGGTGCGCTCGCGCGCATAGAGCGCTTCGAGGATGGCGGCATAGGCGTTGAGGCCGGCGGCGATGTCCGAGACCGAGACGCCGACGCGGCCGGGCGCCTCGGGCGGGCCGGTGAGCGAGGCCAGTCCGGTCTCCGCCTGGATCAGCAGGTCATAGGCCTTCATGTCGCGATAAGGTCCGCTCTCGCCGTAGCCGGTGATGGAGCAGACGACGAGCCGAGGATGGCGCGCGCGCAGCGCCGCGGGGTCGAAGCCGGCGCGGGCGGCGGCGCCGGGCGCCAGGTTCTGCACGAACACGTCGGCGCGCGCGATCATGCGATGGAGCAGCGCGCGGTCGGCCTCGCGCTTGATGTCGAGCACGATCGACTGCTTGCCGCGGTTGAGCCAGACGAAATAGCTGCTCTGGCCCAGTGCCACGCGATCGTAGAAGCGGGCGAAATCGCCCTCCGCGCGCTCGATCTTGATGACCCGCGCCCCGGCATCGGCGAGCCGCGCACTGCAGAGCGGCGCCGCCACCGCCTGCTCCAGCGCCACCACCAGGAGCCCGTCCAGCGGCCGTGCGCTCATACCGCGAGCGCCGCATTGTCGAGGTCGGTAATCAGCATCGAGCCGGGGAAATGCGAGATGAAGAAAGGCGGCCGCGCCGCCTCCACCACCGCTTGCGGCGTGACGCCGCAGGCCCAGAACACCGGCAGTTCGTCCTCGCCGACCTCGCTGCGCTCGCCGAAATCGGGCCGATCGATGTCGGCGATGCCGATCGCGCCGGGCAGGCCGATATGCACCGGCGCGCCGTGGACGCCGGGGTAGCGGGCGCTGATCTGGATGGCGCGGATGGCGTCGGCGGGGCGGAACGGGCGCATCGACACCACCATCGGCCCGGCAAGGCGCTCGGTGGGATGCGTCGCGATGCTGGTGCGGTACATCGGCACCACCGTCCCGCGCTCGGTGTGCCGCAGCCGCAGCCCGGCGTCGCGCAGCGCCCATTCGAAGGAGAAGGAGCAGCCGAGCACGAAGGCGACGAGATCGTCGCGCCAATAGGCGGCGATATCGGTCGGCGACGCGACCTCGCGCCCGTGCTCGAAGACGCGATAGCGCGGCACGTCGCTGCGGATGTCGATGTCCTCGCCCAGGCTCGGCAGCTCCGGCCGGCCACGCCGGCCGACCGCCAGCACCGGACAGGGCTTGGGATTCTGCAGGCAGAAGCGCAGGAACTCGTCGGCCCAATCGGCCGGCAGGATCGCTACGTTGCCCTGCACCTTGCCCGCCGCGAGGCCGCTGGTCTGGCCGGCGAACCCGCCGCGCCGGATGCGCCGGCGCACGTCAGCGGCCGAGCGATCCGCCATCCCCGCCCTGAGCTCGTCCATGTGATCCCCGCCGTTCCTGCCCGGCCGATCTTAGCGCGCCGCCCTCGCCCGCGTCACCCGGCGCCCTTGACAGCGGCGGCGGAGGGCGGAGGATCGCGCATGCGTTTGCGCATCCTTTTCGGCATGCTGCTGCTGGTTCTGGGGCTGGGCTGCTATGCGCTGGCGGCGATGGCCGCGGCGGTGCGGCTGCTGCCCGGGCAATGGGCGGTCGAGGCGGTGTTCTATGCCGTCGCCGGGACCGTCTGGATCCTGCCGGCCGCGCGGCTGGTGCGCTGGATGCAGCGGGCCGCGCCCTTCCGGCCACCGCCGCTGGCCTGAGGCTGCGAACCCTCAGGCGACCCAGGGGCCGTCGCGCCAGCGGCGAAAGCTCACCACTTTCTTTCCCGCTTCCAGGCGCCGGTTGAGCACCACCAGGCCGAGCACCTCGCGCTCCTCGACCAGGTCGCGCAGCGTCGACGACCACACCGCCCATTCGTCCTGTGGCTTGGCCTCGATGCGAGCGATGAGCCGATTGAGGCGCGAGATCTCCACCTTGAGGTCGCGAGTGCTGCGCATGCTCCCGTCCACTCCACAAGCCGGGCGGTCCATTAACGCCCGTGACGGGATTTTGCTCCCGCGCGGCGCGCGCGGCAGGTTCAGCGGTCGCCGAACAGGAAGGCGAGAAGCACGTAGCGCGTGCCGCGGCTGACATGCAGCGCCTCATGCAGCAGCGAGCAGGAGAAGACGAAGCCGGCGCCGGTATCCGGGCGATAGCGCTGATCGCCGAACTCGGGAAAGCGCAGCTCGCCGCCCTCGAATTCCTCGGTGTTGAGGTTGATCGACAGCGCGAAGCGGCGGTAGGCGACGAAGGCCTCGGAATTGTCGCGGTGACCGTGCAGCTCGCCGCCGCGCGCGCCCTCGTAGCAGCCGATGCGCAGGCGCTCGCGCCGCGTGATCTGGTACTGAAAGGCACGCCGGATATCCGGGAAGAGCCGGCCGCGCAGCCGCGCGTCGACGAAGCCGACGGTATCCTGATCGACCAGCCAGTGGTCGATGCGATCGCCGCGGCCGTATTCGGGAATCCGCGTCTTGTAGTCGCTGGCCATGTCGTCGTCGCCGTGGCGCGGCTCGACAAAGACATTGCCGCGCGTCTTGTAGACGGTAACGAGCCGCTCGCAATCGCCGCGGCTGAGCACCTCCGGCACGATCAGCACCGGCGGGTGCGGCGCCATCGGCATCGGGCGGCGCGCGGCGGCGAGCTGCGCCGCCGCCGCCAGCGCCGCGCCGGGCTGCGCCGCCGGCGCCTGCTTGAGGATCGCCGCGACGTGATGGTTGGCGCGCAGCACGATCGTGGTCGGCGCCTCGCGGCTGTCGGCATTGAAGGCGCGGAAGGTATCGCCGTTGCGGTCGAGCAGTACCGGGAACGGTAGCGCCTGCTCCATCGCCGTCGCGGCAGGCGCCAGGGTCACGGCGAAAAGCCGCGCGCCGGAAGCGGCGAAGGCGTCGAGCGCGGCGCGCAAGCCGTCGAGCGCGGCAATCACCTCGGCGGAAAAGCGCGGACAGAAGATCAGGACCAGCGTCCGGCCGGCAACATCGTCGCCGCGGAGATCGACAATCTCGCCGCCGAGCGCCTTCAAGGCGCAGTCCGGCGCGATATCGCCCACCACCAGCGGCGGCGTGAACAGCGGTCGGCTCGCGGGTGGAACATGCGCCATCGACAGCCACCGGGCAGCGGCACCTCGCCCCTAGCTATCAAATCGCCGCCGCCCGGGCAATCCGGCAGCAAAGCGGCGCCTGCGCTCGGTAAGGAAAGACGGCTGGCGGCTCGACACCGACTTGCCGCGACGCGGCACGCCGGCTAAGCGTCCGCCGCAGGGAGGGACCGGGTCATGATGCGCGTGGCTATCCTCGACGACTACCAGGGCAGGGCGCTGTCGCTCGCCGACTGGCAGAGCCTGCATCCCGCGGCGCAGATGCAGGCCTTTGCCGACCACCTCGATGGGCTGGAGGCGCTGGCGCAGCGACTACACACCTTCGATTGCGTCGTGGCCATGCGCGAGCGCACCCCCTTCCCGCGCGCGCTGTTCGAGCGATTGCCCAATCTGCGCCTGCTGGTCACCGCCGGCATGCGCAACGCCGCGATCGACCTCGATGCCGCCAGCGAGCGCAAGGTGCGGGTCTGCGGCACCGACATGCTGCCCTATCCCACGGCGGAGCTCGCCTGGGGGCTGATCCTGGCGCTCGCCCGCCATATCCCGCACGAGGACCGGGCGCTGCGCGAAGGACGCTGGCAGACCACGCTCGGCATCGGCCTCAAGGGCAAGACGCTGGGCCTGCTGGGCCTCGGCCGGCTCGGCGGCCAAGTGGCGCGGATCGGCAAGGCGTTCGGCATGGAGGCGATCGCCTGGAGCCAGAACCTGACCGCCGAGCGCGCCGCCGAGGCGGGCGCGGCGCCGGTGTCGAAGGAGGAGCTCTTCGCGCGCGCCGACGTCGTGAGCGTTCATCTGGTGCTGAGCCCGCGCTCGCGCCACCTGGTGGGCGCCTCGGATCTCGCCCGGATGAAGCCGACGGCCTTCCTGGTCAACACCTCGCGCGGGCCGATCGTCGACGAGACGGCGTTGCTCGCCGCCTTGCGCGAGCGGCGCATCGCCGGCGCCGGTCTCGACGTCTTCGAGCCGGAGCCGCTGGCGCCGACCCACCCGCTGCTGGCGCTCGACAATGTCGTGCTCACGCCGCATCTGGGCTATGTCACCGAGGAAGGCTACCGCCTCGCCTATGGCCACGCGGTCGAAGATATCCGGGCGTTCCTCGACGGCACCGTGCTGCGGCCGCTCAACCGGCTGTAAGGCGCGGGCGCGCCCGGCCGTCAGCCGCCCCGCAGGACCAGGGAAGAGAGGCTGGCGATCTGCGGCCAGCCATCGGCAATGACGGCGTGGCTGGCATAGACCGCGATCAGGGTCAGGATGCCGACGAGGACGCCGATCTCGCGGATGCGGCGCTGATCGCCGCCGCGAATCTCCGCGGCGAGCACGACGGAAAAGAACAGCAGGCTCAGCACCGAGCCGAGCAATACCGGAATCATGGTTCTCGCTTCTCCCCCAGCCGATCGGCGGGCCCTCGCCGGTCGGGCGGCAGTCTAAAACATGTCCCGACGGGTTGGAATCGGCACTTGGGCGCGGTCGCGGAAAGGAAAACCCGTGCCGCAAATGGATTGTTCGGGATACCCGAACGCTCTCTTTGGCAAGGCCGCGGTTGCAATGAGCGCAAAGGCGCCGATGTCTGGGTGTGGGGGTGGTTAGCGTGATCCCCCCCTCGCTCAACCAGGAGCCACTGCAATGTCCACCAAACTGCAACTGCTCGCGCTTGCCGCTGGCCTGCTGCTGCCCGCGGCCGCTTTCGCCGGCACGCCCGACACCGCCAACCCCAGCGCCGGCTATCTCAACATCCCCGACGCGCCGATGGTCGCGCCGAACGATGCTACCACGGGTAGCTCGGGATCGACGATCCGCCGCCAGCAGGAGAGCGGCTATTTCCCGACCGCGGATGCGCCGATGGTCGCCCCTGACACGGTCCCCGGCGACGCGTCGCAGACGCTGCCGCGGCAGCGCGCCAGTGGCTATTTCCCGAGCGCCGACGCGCCGATGGTGGCGCCCGCTTCCAGCTACCGCTGACCCGCCGCGCGCCACTAGTCCAGGACGATGCGCGGGAAGTAGAGCGACACCACCCAGTTCGGCATGTCGACGATCGAGCTGATGCGAAGGTCGGCGCAGACGCTGCACAGCATATAGGCCTCGACCGGCTTCATGCCGTGACGGCGGCTCAGCAGGTCGACCATGCCCTTGACCGCATCCTTCGCGCCCTGCATCAGGTCGGGCCCGATGCCGGTGGTGACCTCGTAGCCCTTGGCGTCGAAATGCCGCGAGACCGGCCCCGGCGTGGTGTAGCGCGGGAAGGCGAGGCCGGCGCCCTTGGTCAGCTCGACCTTGAGGGCGATGTCCATCGCCGTTTCGATCGCGGTGCCGCAGACTTCGCCGTCGCCTTGCGCGGCGTGCATGTCGCCGACGGAGAAGAGCGCGCCCGCCACCTCGACCGGAAGATAGAGCACGGCGCCTTCGGCGATGTCCCGCACATCCATGTTGCCGCCGACGCGGCGCGGCGGGACGATGGAATGGTGCCCGGGCGCGGCCGGCGCCACGCCGATCGTGCCGGCCATCGGCCGCAGCGGCACGCGCCCGCCCGGCCCGAACATCGCCGGCGCCTTGCCGCCCGTGTCGTAGGTCCAATGGTGAATGGCGGGATCGGGGAACTGGTCGGCGAGCAGGCCGAAGCCGGGGATGTTCGCGGTCCAGCCCCAACCCGACGGCTTGAACGACAGCACCGTCACCTTGAGCGCATCGCCTGGCGCCGCACCATCGACGGAGATCGGTCCGGTCACCGGGTTGACGCGCGCGAGATCGATCTTCGGCACCTCGGCGGCGGTGGTCTCGCGCGAGAACTGTCCGGCCGAGGCGTCGCGGCACTGGAACTCGACAGTGGCGCCCGGCGCCACCGTCAGCACCGGCGGGAAGCTGTTGTCCCAGCCGTAATGCCCCTGCCCCTTGTGGATGGTGTGGTCGAAGCTCCCGTGCATGCCGGACCTCCCTAGACCGCCTTGGTCAGTGCGCCGTCGATGATCAGGTTGGTGCCGGAGATGCGGCTCGCCAGCGGGCTCGACAGGAAGACGACGCCATAGGCGACCTCTTCGGGCGTGCCCATGCGGCCGGTGGGGTTAAGCCCCAGCGCCATCTTGTAGAAATCGGGATTGCCGTGCTCGATGTTCTGCCAGACGCCGCCCTCGAAATAAGTGTTTCCGGGCGAGACGGCGTTGACGCGGATGCCTTTGGGCGCGAGCTGGTAGGCGAGCCCCTTGGCGTAGTGGATGAGCGCCGCCTTGATGGCACCGTAGGAGCCGGCGGCGAAATCGACCTCGAAGCCGGAGACGCTGGAAATCAGGGCGATCGAGGCCGCTTTCGACTTCTCGAGCCAGGGCAGCGCGGCGTTCACCGCATTGACCGAATGCATGATGTCGGTGCGGAACGAGGCTTCCCAGGTCTCGGGCGTGTTGCCGATGGCGATGGCGCTGACGTTGCACACCAGGCTGTCGATGCCGCCGAGTTCAGCCGCGGCGCCCTCGACCCATTGCTTGAGCGCCGCGCCGTCGGCGACGTCGAGCGCCTTGCCCCAGGCGGGCACCCCCTTCGCCGCCAACCCTTTCACCGTGGCGCTCACTTCCTCGGGCTTGCGCGCGCAGATGGCGACGCCGGCGCCTTCCGCCGCGAACAGCTCCGCGATCGCCCGGCCGATACCCTTGCTGCCGCCGGTGATCAGCGCCGTCTTGCCCTTCAGTCCGAGATCCATGACTTCCTCCGTCGCGAGCGGCGGCCCGGCGGCAGCGCCGGGCCGCCCGTTGCGTCACATCTTCTTCCAGTCGCCGGCGCGCTCGAAGGCGGCGGCGGCGCGGTAGATGGTGGCTTCGTCGTACTGCTTGCCGATGATCATCAGCCCCACCGGCAGCCCGTCGGAGAGCCCGCACGGCACGCTCATGGCGGGATGGCCGGTGGCGTCGAACGGCGCCGTGTTGGCGAGCATCTCGAAGGCGCGCTGGATGTAGAGCGCCCGCGGCGCGTCGGGCGGCGGCAGCGGCGTCGCCTTCAGCGGCAGGGTCGGCATCACCAGCAGATCGACCTGCGCCAGCGCCGCGTCATAGGCCGCGCGGAGCTTGCGGCTCAGATTCTGCGCCTTGGCGTAGTAGTGGCCGCGATAGTGCTTGATGAAGTAGTGGCCGACCAGCATCGAGATCTTGAGCGTGTCGGAAAGCTCGTCGGCGCGATGCTTCCAGCCGGAGTGGGCGTCGAGCAGGCTCGTCGCGTAGAGCCCGCGCCAATTGGTGCCCATGCCGTTGCCGCGCATCATCAGCTCGGTGGCACCCTCGAGTGCGATCGGGCTCCAGATCGCGCCGCCCATGGCGTGCATCGGTACCGAGATTTCCGACACCGTGGCGCCGAGATCGCGCAGCACGGCGGCGGCCTGTTTCACCTTGGCGTCGACGTCGCGCTCGGAGTTGGGCAGGTTGAAGCCTTCCTTGACGATGCCGATGCGCAATCCCTTGGCGCCGCCGTCGAGCGCCTTGGTGTAGGCTTCGGTCTTGACGTTGTATTGGCGCGGGTCGAGCCCGTCCTCGCCGGCCAACACCTCGAGCAGCAGGGCGTTGTCGGCGACGTTGCGCGTCATCGGCCCGGTGTGGTCGAGCGTGATCTCGATCGGCATCACGCCGGTGTAGGGCACCAGGCCGTGCGTCGGCTTCATGCCGTAGACGCCGCAATAGGACGAGGGCATGCGGATCGAGCCGCCCTGGTCGCCGCCGATCGCCATGTCGACCTCGCCCGCAGCAAGCAGCGCGGCGCTGCCCGAGGACGAGCCGCCCGCGGAGTAGCCCATCTTCAGCGGGTTGTGCACCGGCCCCAGCGCGCCGGTATGGCTGCCGCCGGAGAAGCAGAAATACTCGCAATGCGCCTTGCCGACGATCGTACCGCCGGCATCGAGAATGCGCGTGACGATGGTGGCGTCGATGTCGGGCATGTAGCCCTCGAGCGTCGAGGCGCCGTTCATCATCGGCACGCCGGCGAGGCAGACATTGTCCTTGAGCACCACGGTCTTGCCGGCGAGCTTGCCTTGCGGCGCGCCCTTCACCACGGTCTTGACGTACCAGGCGTTATAGCGGTTCTCCTCGCCTTCGGGCTTGTAGCCGGGAGTGCGGGGATATTTCACCCTCGGCAGGTAATCCGGCATCGCCTCGATCGCGTCATAGGCGAGGAAATTCGGCTGCATGATCTCGAGATAGGATGCGATGTCCTCGTCCGACATCGTCATGCCGAGATCCTCGGCGACGGCGCGCAACTGCTCCGGTGTGGGACGCTTGACGGTCATGGCGGTCTCCTCCTTCTGCTGTCAGCCGGTGATGCCGATGAACTCGCCCACGAGTTCGGGGTCGCCGAGATCGCTCGGCTGCACCTCTTGCGTGATCCTGCCTTTCTGGATGATCAGGATGCGCTCGGAGAGCGCGGCGATGAAATCAAGGTTCTGCTCGACCAGGATGGTGGTGAGCCCGCTCTTCTGCCGCAGCCGCCGCAGGGTCTCGACGATCTCGTCGATGATCGAGGGCTGGATCCCTTCGGTCGGCTCGTCGAGCAGCAGCAGGCGCGGCTTGCCGCAGAGGCAGCGCGCAATCGCGAGCAGCTGCTGCTCGCCGCCGGAAAGCGCGCCGCCGGGGCGCTCGAGCAGCGGCTTGAGGCGAGGGAAGTCGTCGAGGATCGCGCCGATGATCGCGCTCTCCGCCTCGGCCGCCTTGGCGCAGCCCATGCGGAGATTGTCGAGCACGCTGAGCGCCGGGAAGATCTCGCGGCCCTGCGGCACATAGCCCATGCCGAGCCGGGCGCGCGCATGCGGCGGCAGCGCGGTCACGTCGCGACCGGCAAGGCGCACGCGGCCGGCGGTCGCGGGAAGAAAGCCCATCAGCGCGCGCAGCAGCGTCGTCTTGCCCATGCCGTTGTGGCCGAGAATGCCGATGAACTCGCCTTCGCCGACGGCGAAGCCGATGCCGTTCAGGATCGGGATGCGGCCATAGGCGGTGCGGAGATCCTCGACCTCGAGTCTCATGCCGCCGCCTGCTTGCCAAGATAGATGTCGCGCACCACGGGATTGCGCAGGATGTTGGCGATGGTGTCCTCGACCAGGACCGCGCCCTGATTGAAGACGGTGACGCGCGAGGCGATCATGCGGATGAACTGCATATCGTGCTCGACGACGATGAGCGCCTTGTCGCGGTTGATCTCACGCACCAGCTCGGCGGTCCGCAGCACCTCCTCGTGGGTCATGCCCGCCGCCGGCTCGTCCAGCAGGATGAGCTGCGGATCGGTCGACAGCACGATGCCGAGTTCGACCCATTGGCGCTGGCCGTGGGCGAGCTGGCCTACCGGGCGATCGGCGAGCGCGGCGAGGCCGACGCGCGCCAGCATCTCGTCGACGGCGGCAGCGGCGGCGCGGCGGCGGCGATGGAGCCGGATCGCCGCAAGCCAGATGTTCTCGCGCACGCTGAGCCCGTCGAAGACGCTCGGCACCTGCGTCTTGATGCCGATGCCGAGCCGGGCGATCTCGTGCGCCGCGGCGGCCGAGACGTCGCGGCCGCGGAACAGTACCTGGCCCTGGCTCGGCTGCAGCTGGCCGGTGATCAGCTTGAAGAAGGTGCTCTTGCCGGCGCCGTTGGGGCCGATGAGGCAGCGCAGCTCGCCCTCGGCCAAGCTGAAATTGACGTCGCGCACCGCCTGCACGCCGCCGAAGCGGATGCCGAGGGAGCGCGTCTCGAGGAGCGGCGCGGCCATGGCTCCTACTCCGCCACTTCCGGCGCCGGCGCGGCAGCCGGCGCCGGCAGCCGGCGCCGCAGCAGCCGCCCGGCACCGTCGGCGAGCGTCGGCACCAGCCCCCTGGGCACCAGCAGCACGAAACCGATGAGGATCGCGCCCAGCACCAGCGGCGCGTTGCTCCAGAGGTCGGCGAGGCCGCCGGTCCCGGTCGTCTGGTTGGCGCCGAGCGTGGTGGTGAGCCATTCCATGGCGATGGAGCCGAGAATCGGCCCGATCAGCGTGCCGCGACCGCCGACGATCACCCAGATGATGATCTGGGCCGATTGCGCGAGGCCGAAAATGGTCGGGCTGACGAAGGCGCCCCAATTGGCGAAGAGGCAGCCCGCAAGACCGGCGATCGCGCCGCCGATCGCGAAGGTGGCAAGCTTGTAGAGGCGCGGATCGTAACCCAGCAGCTCGGCGCGCCGCTCGTTCTCGCGGACACCGACGACGACCCGCCCGAAGCGGCTGGCCAGCAGCGCGCGCAGGCCGAAATACGTCGCCAGCAGCAGCGCGGTCGAGAGATAAAACATGCCCTCTAGGTCGAGCGCCGCCTCGGGCCTCCCGGGGATGTTGAGCGGCGGGATCGAGGGAATGCCGTTGAAGCCGCCGAGCCGAGCCGAGCCGATGTGGTATTCGGGACCGGCGGTCGAGTTGACCGTGTTGAACAGGATCAGCGTCACCGTCAGGGTGATGACGCCGAGATAGACGTCGCTGATGCGGCCGTAGAACATGAAATATCCCAGCAGCGCCGCGAAACCCGCCGGCAGCGCGATCGCCAGCAGGAACGGCAGCGTGCTCTCGCCGATATTGACCATAGCGACGGCGTAGGTGTAGGCGCCGAGACCGAAGAACGCCGCCTGGCCGAAACAGAGAATGCCGCCATAGCCCCAGACCAGGCCGAGGCTGAGCGCCAGGATCGACATGATCATGTAGACGGTGAGGTCGAGCAACGTGTCCAGCTCGACCCAGTGCGGCGCCAGCAGCAGGAAGGCGAGGCCGAACGCCGCCACCGCCGCGAGGCCGGCGAGCGTGCCGGCGCGGGCGCTCACAAGCCCCTCCGGAAGAATCGTCCGGTGATGCCTTGCGGCAGCAGCCGGATGAGCACGATCGCCGCGCCCAGCAGCGCCACCTCGCCGAAGACCGGGGTGGTGGCGAAAGTGGCAAGCTGATTGATGGTGCCGAAGAGCGACGCGGCCGAAACGGTGCCCGTGACGATCGCCGCGCCGCCGCCGATGACGGTGATGAAGGCCTTGGCGATGTAAGCGACGCCGATGGTGGGAAAGACGCCGGAGACCGGCGCCAGCACGCCGCCGGCAAGTCCCGACAGCGCCGCGCCGACGCCGAAGGTGACGGCGTAGACGCGCGGCGGATTGACGCCCAGCGCCGCCGCCATGTTGGCGTTCTGCATGGTGCCGCGGGCGATCAGGCCAAGCCGCGTGTGCCGCAGCACGACATAGACGCCGCCCAGCACCGCCGTCGCCACGGCGATGACGAAGAGCGTGTAGGCGCTGGTGCGGTAGCGGCCGATGGCGAGCGCGCCGAACGGCGCCGAGATGCCGACGGTGGTGTTGCCGAAGACGAAGGTGGTGAGGCCGATGAGAAAGAGGCTCAGCCCCCAGGTCGCCAGCATGGTGTCGATCATCCGCCCGTAGAGGAAGCGGATGATGGTGCGCTCGACGACGACGCCGATCAGCCCCACCGCCGCCGGCGCCAACACCAGCATGGACACCCAGAGACCGAAGCCCAGATGGGTGCCGACGATGGCGGCGTAGCCGCCGAGCATGAGAAACTCGCCATGCGCGAGGTTGATGACCCGCATCATGCCGAAGACGATCGCCAGCCCGAGGCTGATCAGCGCCAGGCTGGCGATGGCGTAGAGCACCTGGATCGCCAGGACGACGGCAAGATCCACGACCCGAACTCCCGAGGCTCTATATCTTGATCACGTATTGCTGATTGTCGGTCGGGTTCTTGATCAGGTTGCACACCGCCGCCGTGTCCGAGGGCTTCTGCTGCGGGAAATTCTCGAGCACCACGAGGTTCTTGTCCTTCACCTCGGCGATGTGCACGTCGAGAATGCAATGATGCGTCGGCGGGTCGATCGTCACCTTGCCCGAGGGCGCATCGATGCTGATGCCGGTCTCGAGCGCCTCGATCACCTTCATCCGGTCGACGCTCTTCGCCTTCTTCACGGCGGAGGCCCAGAGCCAGAAGCCCTGATACGTCCCCATGGCGAGTTCGGTGATGTTGGGATAGTCGGCGCCGAAGCGCTTGTGGAATTTCGCGACGAACGCCTCGTTCGTCTTGTTCTTCAGCCCTTGGAAATAGTTGTAGCAGACCAGCATGCCGTTGCACTCCTCGGGCGACAGCACGATGTGCTCGTTGCCCACCGCGAAGGTGGTGGACGCCATCGGGATCCGCGTGCGCATGCCCGCCGCCGCCCACTGGCGATAGAACGAGATGTGCGCGCCGCCGACCAGCGCCGAGGAAACAAAATCCGGCTTCGCCGCCTGGATCTTCGAGATGGTCGGGCCGAAATTGGTGACGTCGAGCGGGAAGAAATCGATGGCGACCACCTCGCCGCCATTCTCCTGCACGTATTTCTTCACCCATTGCGAGGTGATCTGACCGTAATTGTAGTCGGCGGCGATGACATAGACCTTCTTGCCCCATTTCTTCATCGCGTAGGGCACCAGCTTCTCCACCGTCTGCGCCGGCGTCACGCCGGTGTCGAACTGGTCGCGGTCGCAGACGCCGCCTTCGTACTGCGTGTTGTAGAAATAGAGCGTCTTGAAGCGGTCGAGCACCGGACGGATGACCTCGCGCGAGGCCGAGGTGATGCCGCCATGCACCACCGCCACCTTGTCCTTGAGCGCGGCCTGGGTGGCGAACTGGGTGTAGAGCTGCATGTTCGACTGCGGATCATAGCTCAGCAGCTCGATCTTGCGGCCGAGCAGGCCGCCGGCCGCGTTGGCCTCCTCGACCGCGAAGGTGAGCGCGTCCACCATCGGCTTGCCATAGATGTCGAGGCCGCCGGAGAGATCGTGGATGCTGGCGACCTTGATCGGCGCGTCAGCCCGCGCCGACGCAGAAAAGCCGCCGCTTGCCGCCAGCCCCGCGGCAGTCGCCGCCGCGCCGTTGAGAAATGCTCTGCGATTGACCTTCATGTTTTCCCCTCCTTCTGTCGATGGCGGCCGCTGCCGCTGCCGGTGAAGTTCTTCATTTTTCAAATATTATTGCACAATTCCGCCGCCCCGGCCGCCGCCTCAGCTCAGATGGTCGATGATGCGGAAGCCGAGCCCGTCGGCCTGGGCCAGGTAGTTCGCCATGACGACGCGCTTGTCGCGCATGCGCACCGTGCCGCGCGCGCCCTCGTAATCGAAGCTTGCGGCCACGGCATCGAGCGCCACGGCGTCTAGCGAGGCGGCGCGGGACGCCAGCGCGGCATAAAAGCGAAAGCCCTCGTAGCAGGACTGGCCGAGCGCGCTCAGCACCGGCGCCAGCAGGCCGAAGCGGCGCTGATAGCGTTCGACGAACCCTTGATTGGCGCGCGTCGGCAGCGCCGCGAAATAACCCGAGGCGGCGAACAGGTTCTCGGTGTTCTCGGCACCAACGCCGAGCAAGGCGTTCTCGTCGAGCGCGCTGCACAGCCGCAGGACGTCGGCCGCCATACCCTCGGCGGCGAAACGGCGATGAAATGTCACGCCGTCGCCGCCGACCAGCGACACCAGCACCGCATGCGGCCGCGCGGCGCGGATGCGCTCCAGCGGCGGCATGAATTCGTCGCAGCCCAGCGCCACATACTCCTCGCCGACCACCTCGCCGCCACATTGGGCGATATACTGCTTGGCCGCGGCATGCGACACGCGCGGCCATACATAGTCGTTGCCGATGAGATACCAGCGCCGCGCCCGGCGTCGCTCCGCCAGCCAGGTGACGGCCGGCTTGAGCTGCTGCTCCGGCGTCTCGCCCACGGCGAAGACGCCGGGGCTGCGCTCGCCGCCCTCGTAGAGCGGCGTGTAGACGAACGGGACACGCCCTTTCAGCGCGCGCCCTACAGCGACGCGCACGGCGCTGATATGCATGCCGACGATGGCTTCGACACCGTGCTCGTCCACCAGCTTGCGCGCCGCGGCCGCAACAGCGGCGGGCGCGCCGCCGGCATCGCTCAACACCAGCCGGATCTCGCGGCCGAGCACGCCGCCGCCGCCGTTGATCTCGTCGACCGCCAGCGTGGCGCATTTGTGCGCCGACGGCCCCCAGATGCCGGCCGGCCCGCTCAGCGGGATCAGCAGGCCGACGCGCAGCGCCGCCGCCGGGCGCGGGCCGGAGGACGGTGCCGCCGGCACCGCGCGGGCGGACGCCGTCAACGGATGGGCGAAGGCTGGAAACGCCACCAGCCGGCCGGCGGTCGGGCATTTCTGCGCAACCGCCCGACCGCGCGACGAGCGCGCGCCTGCGGCCTTACTGTCCTTCGCGCCCCGCAGCGAGCCATCCGGGCTGCGATGCATGCTTGCCCCCGCCTCACCCGGTTTTGCTGCAATGCGGCACCGGATTCTTTTGCGCCGCAAGCCTATTGAGGCTTGCAAACAAAGCGTAGCACCTCTAATGAATGCTTGAAAAGTGCGAAAAATTGGGCGATGCACAATCCACCCATTACCGAATACCTCGCCTATCTGCTGGCACAGGCGGATCGGCAGGTGAACCGTCAGCTCGACGCGCGGCTCAAAGCCTGTGGCGTGCCGGTCGAGCAATGGCGCATCCTGAAGGTGCTGAGCGACAAGAACGGCTCATCCATGGGCGACCTTGCCGATGCGGTGCTGATGAACCATCCGACGCTGACCAAGATCATCGACCGGATGGTGTCGAATGCGCTGGTCTATCGCCGCCCGGACGCGGCCGACGGCAGACGCGTGCTGATCTATCTCTCCGACCGCGGCCGCGAGCTGGTGGCGGAACTCGACCACAGGGCGATCCGCCATCAAGCGGAGATCGTGCGCAGCTATGGCAATGAGCAGGCGGCGCAACTCAAGCACCTGCTTGAGCACTTCATCCTTCGCACCGCCTGATTGAGAAAGCCCGGTCCCGCCCCTTAAGGAGGGGGTGCCGGCTTTCACGATTGTGCCACGACAGGAGAAATGCGAAGGTTGGCGCGCCAGTTTCAGCTTCGGCGGCCTTGCCGATCGCCCGCCGGGCGTGGCTCCAAGATGCCTAGAGGCCGAGAACTGTGTGGTGCCGCACCCAGAGCGGCGCCGATCCAACCACATCCAAGGGAGGCCAGCTTGGCTACCGGCACAGTCAAATGGTTCAATGCGCAAAAAGGCTATGGGTTCATCCAGCCTGACGGCGGTGGCAAGGACGTTTTCGTCCACATCTCGGCGGTCGAACGCGCCGGCATGAACTCACTGCGCGAGGGCCAGAAGATCCGCTACGAGGTCATGGTGGATCGCGGCAAGGAAGCCGCCGGCAACCTTCAGTCGGCCGACTGACCACAGCAACAATCGCGCCAGGAAACGGCGAGCGGCTCAGCCGCCCGCCGTTTTTTCTTGTCGACCCTGGTCAGCCCGCCAACGAGAGCGAAACCGCTTCGCGTCCCTTGGGCGTTTCGACCACGCGCATCGACACCTGCTGGCCTTCGGTGAGCCCGGTAATGCCGGAGCGGCCGAGCACGGAGATGTGGATGAACACATCCTTACCGCCCCCTTCCGGGGCAATGAAGCCGAAGCCCTTCTCGGTGTTGAACCACTTCACCGTCCCGGTCATCTCGACCGCGCTTGAGAGATCGCGCGGACCGCGGCCAAAGCTGCCGCCGCCCCCGCTCCCTCCCTCGCGCGGCGGACGCCGCGGCGCTTCCGTGGCCGTGCTTTCGTCGACCGATATGACCCGTGCCACCTGCCGGCCTTTGGGGCCTTGCGCGGTGGCCACGCGCATCTTCGATCCCGGTAGCACTGATTGACGTCCCGCCTGCTGCAGCACCGCGACATGCAGGAACGCGTCGCCCGAGCCGTCACCCAGCTCGACGAAGCCGAATCCCTTCTGCCCGTTGAACCATTTGACGACCGCATCGACCTCGGGCCCTTCCGCCATGGTAGGCGGCGAAAAGGCACCAAAAGGCCGTCGCGGTGCGAAATCCGGCATATCTGGCGGCGGAAAGTCGTCGTCGTTAAATCCGCGTCGTCTCGGGCCGCGGAAATCCCTTCCTCTACCCATCCTAGCGCTCTGCCTTCGCTCTCCGTGAGTGAACCCCGATGCCTGGGGACATAGACTTATCAGGTTAGCACAGTATCGCGAAATTTCCGCGGCGTATTATCGAAATCGCGTTTCGGCGATTTTTTGCGCCAAAACCGCCGGTAAAGCCCCCTGGACAGCGCGGAATCTTCGGGTTTAGCCTTGGGGCCACAGGGTCGGACGAGCGGAGCGACGTGCCATGACGACGACGCGAGCCCTGGTCGATGCGCTGAAGCGGCGTGCCAGCGACATGGCCAAGCCCTTCATCGATGCCGGCGAACAGCCCGACGCCAGCGACATCGAACGTGCCTTCGGCGAGGCGGCGCGCCTCATCCTGCGCGATGCCGAGGCACGCGCCCAGCTGCTGCCGCGCGAGGAGTTCGAAAAGCGGGTCGACGCGTTCAAGGCCTGGCACCGCCGCCACGAGGCGAAGATGCGCCGCGAGATCGTCCGATTGTTCGAGCACGGCTTCCGCAGCGAGGCGAAAAGCCCGATCTCCGAGGCGCGCCGGCGCGCCACCGCCGAACTCGACCACCGCGAGGCGGAATTCCATCAATGGGTGGAAAGCTACGCGCTTACCGCCTGGATCCGCGCAACCGAGGACCTGCTGACCCTCGACCGCCCCTCCGCCTTCGTCTCTTCGCAGGAGAGCCCGGCCCGTCACTGACCGCCGCTTTTACTCGGGCGGCGATTGGCGTAGTGTAGCGTCGCTCCGGCGAGGCGGCGTTGGTTCTTCGGCAGGCAGGCGACGGCATGCGTGGGCAAGGTAGCGAGCCGATTGAGTTGCGACCGGGCGTGAGCGCGCGCGAGGCCGCGCATGTGGCCGAGGTCGAGCAATGGGCTTGGCGGCGGGTGCGCGCGCTGCGCGGCTTCTATAGCCATCTCACCGCCTATGTCGTGATCAATTTTGTGCTGTTCATGATCGATTCGACGACGCCGGGGCCGGCCTGGTTCTACGCGCCGCTGATCGGTTGGGGGTTGGTGATCTGCCTGCACGGGCTGCACGCCTACGAGATGCTCCCCTGGACGACGCAGGATTGGGAGGCGCGCAAGGTCCGCGAGCTGATCGACAGCCGGATGCGGCGATAGGCGGCGCCCGCTCCAAACGCGCAGGCCACAGATCACCATCAAGGCGCCGTGCCGCCCCCACTCGATGTCCGATGCCGCCACCGGTGAGCCGCCGTGTCGTTCATCTCTCCCCGACGGCTGCGCATCGACACCAGGCGCCACGCGGCGGAGGCGGAGGGGATTAGGAACATGGGCGGCGTCTCGTTCATCGTGACGGTCTACAACAAGCGGGATTTTCTTCCCCGCGTGCTCGCGGCGCTGGCCGCCCAGACTGGCGATTTCGAACGCGAATACGTGTTCGTGGACGACGGCTCGACCGACGGCTCGCTCGAATATCTGCGCGCCGCCACCGCCGGCTGGCAGAACCGCAAGATCATCGCACAGCGCAACCGCGGCTCCAGCCCCGCCATGAACACTGCCGTTGCCGCGGCAACTCAAGACTATCTGAAACTGGTGGACGCGGACGACCTCCTGGTGCCGGACGCAACGCGGTGGCTGCTGGCGGCACTGCGCAGCGCGGGCGCGGTGCTCGCCTATGGCGATAGCGGTCTCTACGATCCGGCGCGGCCGATCGAATGGCCCGCTGCCCCTGCAGCACCGGCATGCGAGTCGATTGCAGCGCCGACGCGGCCCACGATCCGTGGCAGCACCTTCAACCCGAGCAAGATGCTGCTGGCACGCGCGGACTATCTTCGCGTCGGCGGGGCGGACGAAACGGTGTGCTGCCAGGATTACACCCTCGCGCTGCCGCTATCGCGGCTGGGCGGCTTCGTCAAGCTGCGCGCCATCGTGATGCTCGCACCAACGAGCGCGCCGGGGCGTCTTTCGGACAATCATGCGCGCGAGTTGCACGATGTGACTCGCGCGCTCGGGAACTTCGTCGCACGGCATGCAGACCTGCCGAAGGCCGACAAAGCCTATGCGGTCCAGCGCGCCGCCGGTCGGGCGATGCTGTGGAGCCGTCGCCACGGCGCGTATGCAGCCGCGGCCCGCTTCGCCCTCATTTCGCTGGCGGCGCGGCTGAAGCTGGTGCGCCACCCCGTGCAGGCCATCCTGTCGTGCTGCAGCGCCTATCCTTATGACCCACCCGTGCCCGTGCCGCGGGCGCGCAGCCTCGGCGATGGCCGAGTGACGCCGGCACCCTGACCGCCCGGCCGGGCGCGAACCAAATTATTGCATTGCGGCATGCAACCATGCGCGTCGCGCGCCGTTTTTTTGCCACAGCGACGTTCTCAAGCGAAACCAGCGGCGGAGCGTGGAGCGTGGCCCATAACACGGTGCTGATC